>CALBBA010000292.1 GCA_937926755.1 uncultured Collinsella sp. | reverse complement strand
CATAGGCGCGCCAGTTGGTGAGCATCTCGAGCGGACGGTACTTGGCGATAGACGATCCCATGAGCAACAATGCCGCTGGAGTGGTCATGGTGCCAACGATGGAAATCGAGTCGCCCAACACGCCCCAATCGGTCCATCCGGTTAGCACGATCCCAAGCACAACGGCACTTGCAATGAGACCAGGACTCTTGCAGCAGGCGGCAATATTGCGCATCTGCTTTTTAAGGCCGCCATCCATTCCGCTAAATAACATGGCACCGACGGTAAACATAAGAAGGTTTAGGGGGATAAGCGCAATCGATGCATACAACAGCGCTTGTTTTCCCAACACCGCCGAAATAACCGGAAAACCGATAAACCCGGCATTACCGAAAAGCACGGCGAAGCGGTACGAGCATTCTGCCCCTTTGGGAACGCGAAGAGCAGCGGTGACAGCAAACGCGATAACGGTCGCCACTACATACATCACAAAGGACAGACCCATGAGCGAAAACGTCTCGGCAATGCTCGGAAGCTTCACATCATCGCCCAGCGCTGACGAAAGCACCAAGCACGGTAGCGCCACCTGCAACAGCAGATGCGACAGCTCGCGCTCGAACTCCGCTTTCATAAACCCCAGCTTGGCGATACACCACCCCAACAAAATAGGCAGCGAAACCGTCAACATCTGAAGCGCCACACTCGTAAAGCTCATGCTTCCCCCTTATCTATTCCACGAGGGCCGGGGCGCCTGTCTTGTTTTGAGAAGTTCGCGAAGCCCACTTCTCAAAACAAGACAGGCTCCCCGGCCCTCGTCCGTATGTTCTTCCGCTGAGCGAGTGGGAGCTCGGACGTTTTTTCGGTTGGACTGTCGATGCCCTTCGCTGTAGAGGCGGGCTGCGGGCAATCTGCTCCAATGTTTCCAAATGAATACGCTGTGAGCCGAGAGAGACGATTTCCCCGCAAACACTCTAGTATGCTAAAGTACCCAGAAGACCGGCGGAGCTATGCCGGTCTTTCGTTCTATATGAAACACAGCATGAGGAGGCTCACCAGATGACGGCCACACCGTGGGGATTCCGGGACATATTGCCCGAGGAGGCTCAGGCGCGCGAGGAGATCGCATGTACGGTGAAGGGCTGCTTCAGGGAGCATCATTACCTTCCGGTCGAGACGCCGCTGCTCGAGGACAAGGGTTCGCTCGAGGAAGGCGGCCGCATTGCGGACACGCCGTTTAAGCTCTTTGATGACGACGGTCGCCTGCTGGTGGTCCGTCCCGACAACACGCTGCCGATCGTGCGCTTGGTTTCGACTCGCATGCGCGCGGCCGACCTGCCGCTGCGCCTGCGCTACGAGGCGCCGGTGGTTCGCGAGTGCCAGCGCAATGCCGGTGGCTCGCGTCAGTTTACGCAGCTGGGCTTTGAACTTATCGGTGCGGGCGATACCGCGGGCGATGTCGAGATTGTCTCGCTCGTGGCCGAGGCGGTGCGCAAGCTGGCGCTGCCCGATGCACGCATTATCGCAGGTAGCGTGCGTCCGTTTAAGGAACTGCTCGCGGCGTGCGAGGATCGCGAGCTGGCCGCCGAGGCCCTGCGCTGCGTGCACGCCAACGACTTTGTGGGCCTCGATGCCCGCGTGGCGGCAAGCACCGAGTCCGATGCCGTCAAGGCCGCCATTAGCGAGCTGCCGCGTCTGCACGGCGGTGCCGAGGTACTCGACCGCGTGGACGCGCTGCTGGAGGCCGCCGGCATCGTCGCGCCGCTGACGCGCGAGCTGCGTGCCCTGGTTGAGGGCCTGGCACCCGAGGACGCCCAGGTGCTGTCGTTCGACTTCTCTATCATGAACTCTTTCGATTACTACACGGGCCTGGTCTTTAAGGCTTATGCCGGCAGACTGCCCGATCCGGTCGGTTCGGGCGGACGCTATGACTCCATCTTTACCGGCGCATTTGGCGACGGTATCGAGGTGCCGGCGGCGGGCTTCGCCTTTTCGCTCGAGCGCCTGGAGGCCGCGCGCACCTCGGCCGAGGATGCCGCTTCCGACGGCGATCACGCCGCGGGCCGTGGCGCCGAGGGCCCGCTGCGCATCGCTGTGCCCAAGGGCTCGCTTAAGGCTGACACGCTCGACGTGCTCGAGGCCGCGGGCCTGGACGTCTCTGAGCTGCGCGACCCCGGCCGTCACCTGATTGTGCGCGGTCGCGACACGCGTGCCGGCGAGGGCACGGTCGGCGATATCGAGTTTGTCATCGTGCGTCCCAGCGACGCGCCCGCCTTTGTGGGCTGCGGCGGTGCCGACTGCGGCATCTGCGGCTGGGACTCACTCATCGAGGCCGACCTCAACCTGCTACAGCTGGTCGATCTGGGCTACGGCCTGTGCACCTTTATCGAGGCGGAGCCCGCATGGCGCGCCGGTCAGGCCGAGCGCAACTATGCCCGTCGCGGGTCGCTTCGCGTGGCAACCAAGTACCCGCGCATCGCGAGTGCCTGGTATGCCGAGCGCGGCGTGAACGCCGACATCGTTTCGCTGCACGGCAATATCGAGCTGGGGCCCATCGTCGGTATGACCGACCGCATTGTGGACATTACCGCCACGGGTGCGACCCTGCGCGACAACGACCTGGTCATCACCGGCCGCATCATGGACTGCACGGCCCGCTTCTTTGTCAATCCGGGCGCCGCACGCCTGGATCCGCGCGTGCGCAACCTGGCCGATCGCCTGGCTGTGGCTGTTAAGGACAAGCATTTTGAGCCCGTCGCGGGCTCGGCACAATAGCGCGAGCGCGCACGGGCGCCCCAACGTACGGACTGCGGGCCGATTGGCGCCGCCGCCCGGCCTCTCGTTTTTCGAACACAACCTCGACCGATAGGGGATACCGATATGAAGACCATCAAGCTTGCTCCCGGTGAGCGCCTCGTTACCAACCAGCTCAACCGCAAGGGCGTGCTGCCGCAAAACATCGTCGATGCCGCCCGTGATATCGTGGCCAACGTGCGCGCCAACGGCGATGCCGCGGTGCGCGATTACTGCCAGCGTTTTGACGGTGTCGAGCTGCAGAGCTTCCGTCTGCCGCAGGAGCAGATCGATGCCACGCTCGAGGGCCTCGACCCTGCCTTTGTCGCCGCGCTCGAGAAGGCCGCGCGTCAGATTCGCGAGTTCCACCAGCGCGAGGTCGAGCAGAGCTGGTTTACCACGCGTGCGGATGGCACGATGCTCGGCGTTAAGGTGACCCCGCTCGCGGCGGCCGGCATCTACGTGCCGGGCGGTCGCGCGCAGTATCCCTCCACCGTGCTCATGAATGCCATTCCCGCCAAGGTCGCCGGCGTCAAGCGCGTGGTTATGGTGACCCCGCCGCAAAAGGACGGCCTTATCAGCCCCTACACGCTCGCCGCGGCAAAGCTCAGCGGAGTGGACGAAATCTATATGGTGGGCGGCGCCCAGGCCGTGGCCGCGCTGGCGTACGGCACCGAGACCATTCCGCGCGTCGACAAGATTACCGGTCCGGGCAACGCCTTTGTTGCCGCTGCCAAGCAGATCGTCTCCGGCGATGTGGGCATCGACATGGTCGCTGGCCCGTCCGAGGTCTGCGTGCTGGCCGATGCCACGGCCAAGCCCATGGTGGTCGCGGCCGACCTGATGGCCCAGGCCGAGCACGATCCGCTGGCCGCCTGCTATCTCGTGACCTGCGACGAGCAGTTTGCGCGCGAGGTCGAGGCCGGCATCGACATCTTGGTCGCGCAGTCGCCGCGCGCCGAGATCACGCGTGCCTCGCTGGATAACGAGGGCACGATTGTCGTCGCCGCGGACATGGACGCCGCTGTCGAGGCCGTGAACACCGTGGCGCCCGAGCACCTGGAGCTGCACTGCAAGGATGCGATGGGCCTGCTCGGCGGTATTCGTAACGCCGGCGCTATCTTTGTGGGCGCCTGGAGCTCCGAGCCGCTCGGCGATTACGTCGCCGGCCCCAACCACACGCTGCCGACCGGCGGCACGGCCATGTTCTCCAACCCGCTTTCGGTGGAGGAGTTCGTCAAGCGCTCGAGCGTCATTTGCTATACGCCCGAAGGTCTGCTCTCCGACGCTCCTGCTACGCAGCGCCTGGCCGAGGCCGAGGGCCTGTGGGCACACGCGCTTTCGGCCGCCCTGCGTCGTCGCGTGCTGGAACGGGGCGAGGATGCCGTGAGTGTCGAGTCGCTGGCCGCGGCCGACCTGACTAAGGTTGCCTGGCCGGGCGACGCCGTGGCGACGGTCGCCGAGGGCGTGGACCTGACGGCGGCTGCGGGCGCGGATGGCGCCGGTGTGACCGGTGGGGAGGCCTAATATGGCCGAACTCACGCCGCGCATGAAGGAGCTCGTCCAGCCCTACCTGTCTGGCATCGAGCCCTATGATCCCAACTTTACGCCCACGCGCATCAACCTTTCGGCCAACGAGAACACCTATCCTGTGCCGGCCGGTGTGCGCGAGGCGGTCGATGCGGCCCTTACTGCCACGCCGCTCAACCGCTATCCCGATCCCATGTCCAACGACCTGCGCGACGAGCTTGTCGCTTGGCATGGCGTGGCGCGTGAGAATATTTGCGTGGGAAACGGCGGCGACGAGCTGCTCTATAACTACCTGCTGGCGTTTGGCGGCGCGGGGCGGACCCTGCTCAACTGCCCGCCGTGCTTTAGCGAGTATGCGTTCTTTGCATCGCTCTGTCAGACCGAGGTGCGCGACGTGTGGCGCGATCCCGCGACCTTTGAGCTCGACCAGGCAGCTGTGCTCGCGGCCGCACCCGGGTGCAACCTGGCAATCGTGACCTCGCCCAACAATCCCACGGGCGATGTGGCGCCGCTCGACTTTGTCGCTGCCCTGTGCGATGCGTGCCCCGGCATGGTGATGGTCGACGAGGCCTACGTTGAGTTTGCCGACGATTCGTTTGGCGCGGCCACCACGGCACAGGGACTTATCGCCGAGCATCCCAACCTGGTGATTCTGCATACGTTGTCCAAGGCGTTTGGCGCCGCCGGCACGCGTCTGGGCTATGTGATCGCGGCGTCCGAGGTCATCGACGTGTTCGCGGCGATTCGCCAGATCTACTCGGTCAACGTGCTGAGCCAGGCCGCAGCGCTTGCCTGCGTGCGTGCCCGCGATGCATACGCGCCCGTGGTGGCGCAGGTTGCATCCGAGCGCGAGCGCGAGCTGTGCGCCCTACGCGCAATGGCTGCCGAGGGCCTGCCCGTGGAGGTATGGCCGAGCGCGGCGAATTTTGTGCTCGCGCGCACGCCGCATGCCACGCGCGTGCGCGAGCGTCTGCGCGACGAGTATTCAATTTTGGTGCGCGACTTTAGCTATGCGCCGGGGCTCGCGGACTGTCTGCGCATTACCGTGGGTACCCCGCAGGAAAACGACGAGGTGCTGGCCGCGTTTGCCGCGCTGGTGAAGGAGGAGATGTAGATGGACCGCTATGCCGAGGTAACCCGCAAGACGGGCGAGACCGACATTGTCGTAAAGCTCGACCTGGACGGATCTGGCGTGTGCGATATCTCGACCGGCGTGCCGTTTTTCGACCACATGCTCAACGCCTTTGGTCGCCATGGCCTGTTCGATTTGACGGTACATGCGGTAGGCGACGTTGAGGTCGACGCGCATCACACCGTCGAGGACACGGGCATTGTGTTGGGCGAGACGTTTTGCCAAGCGCTGGGCGACAAGGCGGGTATTACGCGCTTTGCCGACGCGGCGATCGCCATGGACGAGACACTCGTGATGGCCACCGTGGATATCTCGGGTCGCGGGCAGGCCTATTGCGAGCTGCCCGTGCCGACTGAGCGCGTGGGCAGCTTTGATACCGAGCTGGCCGTCGAGTTCTTCTATGCCTTTGCGCGCGATGCCAAGCTCACGCTGCACGTGCGCGAGCTGGCGGGCGGCAATTCGCACCACATTATCGAGGCCGCCTTTAAGGCCGTGGGCCGCACGATGCGCCGCGCCTGCGAACTCGATCCCCGCGTGCAGGGTATCCCCAGCACCAAGGGCTCGCTGTAACCGTCACAAGGGTAAAACCACCACGAAGATGCCTGTCCTCTTTGTGGTGGTTTTGGATGATGAGAAGTGGAGGGGTCGCGTGGGCGAACCGAAGATCGTGGTGGTCGACTACCACAAGGGCAACTTGTCGAGCGTTGCGCGCGGGCTTGCGCGCGCCGGTGCCGCCGCCTGCACGTCGGACGATCCGGAGCAGATCCGCAACGCCGACGGCCTGGTCATCCCGGGCGTGGGCGCGTTTTACGACGCGGTCGCCTTTATGCGCGAGGGCGGCGAGGCGGACGCGGTGCTCGACGCCGTTGCCGCCGGAACTCCGCTGCTCGGCATCTGCCTGGGCCTTCAGCTGTTTTTTGAGCGCGGCAACGAGGGCGTTCCTGCGAGCGAGAGCGCGGTCGCCGACGGCAACGCCTCCGAGCGGGCCGGTGCCCTCTGGGTCGATGGCCTGGGTATTATGCGCGGTTCGTGCACGCGCCTGGAGTCGAGCCGCCTGAAGGTGCCGCACGTGGGCTGGGACCAGGTGCACATGACGCCCGCCGGTGCGGCCGATCCGCTGCTTACTGGTTTTGCCGAGGGTGCCAACATGTACTTCACCCACAGCTACGCGGTGGCCGACGATTCCGATGCCGCCGATGTGCTGGCGCGCACGCACTATACACGGAGTTTCCCGTGCATCGTGCGCCACGGCAATGTGTGGGGCTGCCAGTTCCATCCCGAGAAATCCTCCGCGCTGGGTCAGCGCATCCTTAAGAACTTCGTCAACATCGTCGAGGAGGTTGGCCGATGATCCTGTTTCCCGCAATCGATTTGATCGGTGGCAAGGTCGTGCGCCTGGAGCGCGGCGACCGCAGTCGCTGCAAGGTATATTCCGACGACCCCGTGGCCGTGGCCTGTTCGTTTGCCGAGCAGGGCGCAAGCTGGGTGCACGTCGTCGACCTGTCCGCTGCCTTTGGCGAGGACGAGGACGCGTGCGCTGCCAACTCGGCAGCGATTAAGGCCATCTGCGGCGTCGACGGTCTGTCCGCGGACGTGGGCGGCGGCGTTCGCTCGCTTGCCCGCATCGACGAGCTGGCCGGCTACGGCGCGCGTCGCATCGCGCTGGGCACCGTGCTCGTGACCGAGCCGGGTTTTGCTGAGGTGGCAGCCCAGGGCTTTGGCGAGCTGTTGGTCGCCGACATTGCCGTGCGCGACGGCCAGGTTAAGGTGAACGGCTGGCGCGACGGCGCGGGCGTGGCACTCGACGATGCCGTGGCGCAGCTTACCGAGCTGGGCTTTAAGCGTCTGGTGTATACCGACATCGCGCGCGATGGCATGCAGACGGGCATCGACGTGGCGGCGTATCGCCATGTGGCGCAGGTCGCGGGCTTTCCCGTCGTGGCGTCGGGCGGTATCTCGACGCTCGACGACATCCGCGCGCTGGCCGCGGTGGGTGAGGGCGCGATTGAAGGCGCCATTACCGGTCGTGCGCTCTACGAGGGCAACTTTACGCTGGCCCAGGCGCTGGCCGCCGCTCGAGGGGAGGAGTAGCCCATGCTTACCAAGCGCGTAATTCCCTGCCTGGACGTCAAGGACGGCCGTGTGGTCAAGGGCGTCAACTTTGTGAGCTTGCGCGATGCCGGCGATCCGGTGGAGCTGGCCCGCGCCTACGACCGCGAGGGTGCGGACGAGGTCGTACTTTTGGACATTACCGCGACGAGCGATAACCGTGCGACGACTATCGAGATGGCGGCGCATGCGGCCGAGGAGCTGGCCATTCCCTATACCGTGGGCGGCGGCTTTCGCGACCTGGCGGGCATGCGCACCATGGTTGCCGCCGGTGCTGACAAGGTGTCGCTCAACTCTGCCGCCGTGCGCGATCCGTCGTTGATCAGCCAGGCCGCCGCGGCGTTTGGCAGCCAGGCCGTGGTCGTGGCGATTGATGCCAAGCGCGTGGGCCTGCCCGGTCAGCCGGATGCCGACAAGTGGGAGGTCTTCACGGCGGGCGGTCGCGACGCCACGGGTATCGATGCGGTGGCGTGGGCCGAGGAAGCGGCTCGTCGCGGCGCCGGCGAAATCCTACTGACCAGTATGGATCGCGATGGCACCAAGGCCGGCTTTGATTTGGCGCTCACCCGCGCCGTGGCGCGCGCGGTGCCGATTCCCGTCATCGCGAGCGGCGGCGTGGGTACGCTCGAGCATTTTGCCGAGGGTGTGATTGAGGGTGAGGCCGACGCCGTACTGGCAGCAAGTGTCTTTCACTTTGGAACCTTCAGCATCCGCCAGGTGAAGGAGTATATGGCCTCGCAGGGCATCCCTGTCAGGTTGGACTTCTAGCGCTGCGGCTTGCCCAGGCACCGCATCTTGCCGCTCAAACCGTCGCTCGCGTACCAAAGTACGCGTCGCTCCTCTTTCGCGGCAACCTGCGGCACCTGGACAACCCTCGCCGACCTGTGGGATTTCGTTTGTTACTTGGGAGAAATGATGACTGAGGTAATAAATGCTACCGAGCTTAAATACGACGCCCACGGGCTGATTCCTTGTGTGGTTCAGCAATATGACACCGGTGAGGTGCTTATGGTTGCTTGGATGAACGAGGAATCGGTGGGGCTGACGCTCAAGACCGGGACCACGTGGTTTTGGAGCCGTAGCCGTCAGGAGCTCTGGAACAAGGGCGCGACGAGCGGCAACATGCAGGAGGTCAAGGAGCTCTGGGCCGACTGCGATAGCGATACGCTGCTGGTCAAGGTGGACTCACCGGGCCCGGCCTGCCATACCGGCAACCGTACCTGCTTCTTTAAGCGCGTGGAAGGGGGAGTGCGATGAAAGTCGTGACGCCGTTCGAGGTCGCCGACTGCAACACCGAGCTCCTCCGCGCGGGCGTGCCATGCCGCGTGCACCTGACCGATGCCTGCGGGGCGCAGTCGTTTTGGCTCGAGGCCGAGAAGGAAAGGCTCGACGAGGCCCATGCCGTCATCGTTGAGTTCTTTGAGAAAAAGGGCGCAAAGCCTCGGTTCGATGAGACCGGTACTTACTTTACGCTGCAGTAACGAGAGGAAATAACCATGGGAGTCAGAACAGCTAACGTACAGCCGGGAAACATCGGTGAGACGCTGACGGGTCTGGCCGAGGTGATTCACGGTCGTCGCGACGCATCGCCGCAGGAGAGCTACACCGCTCGTCTGCTGACCGACGTCGAGGACGAGCTGCTCAAGAAGCTTGCCGAGGAGGCGAGCGAGGTCATCATGGCCTGCAAGGACAACGACCACGACCACATTCGCTACGAGGCCGGCGACCTGATCTACCACCTGCTCGTAACCCTTGAGCGTTACGGCATCACCCTCGACGAGCTGGCCGGCGAACTCAACGCTCGCCGCCACTAGTCATTGGGGACGTTCGTAAACGACTAGTCGTTAGGGACAGTCTTTCGGGAGTTGCCAATGAAATAGAAGTTGCGGTGGAATAGTTCTTGTTTGACGGTCTTAGGGCCATAAGCAGGAACTATTTCACCGCAACTCATGAAGGGATGTCTAGGCGAGGGGCGTGGACTCCCATTCGCCGGTGGCGTGGGGGATGTCGAAGGTTCGATAACCGCAGTCGTAGGCGTGGGCATGCGCCTCGCGGATATTCCAGCAGATATCGCAGGCGCGGTGCGCGTCCGAGCCAAAAGTGATCGGCACCTCGGCGTGGGCGAAGCAACGCAACAACCCGGTCGCGGGATAGTAGTCGTCGAGGCCCTTGCGCGGCGCGGCGGTCGAAACCTCAACGCGGCGACCCGTGTCGTGGGCGCACTCGGCCATCTGCTCCCAGAGCGGCGTGGGGTCAAAGTCGGGCGCGAAGCCCTCCTTCGAAAAACGCATAACCAGGTCGGGATGGGCCATCACGTCAAAGTTGAGCGAGCTCTCGCAGGCGTGGCACCAGTCGTCGACATAGCGCTCCCATACGCCGCGCACGCTCAGATTTTCCCAGACGTGCAGGTTGGTGTCGTCGTCGATCCAGCCACAGAGCGAATCTGGCGTATCG
>CALBBA010000291.1 GCA_937926755.1 uncultured Collinsella sp. | reverse complement strand
ATTTCCTTCGCTTTGGGACACGCAAGGTTTAGACCTTAGCTGCTCAACACCTTCGGGACGTGGCGCAGTTTGGTAGCGCGCCTGCTTTGGGAGCAGGATGTCGCAGGTTCAAATCCTGTCGTCCCGACCATATCTTGCGGGCGTAGTTCAATGGTAGAACCCCAGCCTTCCAAGCTGATGACGCGGGTTCGATTCCCGTCGCCCGCTCCAAGTAATTTGCAGGTCAGAGGTACGTTTACTTCTGACCTGTTTTGTTTTGACCGTCCGACGCGGGGCCTTTGCATTGGCAATGCTCGTCCCTGCTGATTAGGAAAGAAGTGACTGACATGGCAGATTTCAAGGCAGAATACCCCATCCCCGACTGCCTGGCGCCTGCCGCAATCGAGACCACGACCGAGGCCGCCGGCGTTACCAAGGCCAGTCTGCCTGCCTCGAAGGCATTTTTGCTCGCCATGTTCGCCGGCGCGTTCATCGCCTTCGGCGGCCTGTTCTTCACGGTCTTTCTGAGCGATGCGACCCTCGGTTGGGGTGCTCAGCGCCTCGTGGGTGGACTTTGTTTTTGCCTAGGGCTGGTGCTCGTGCTCATTTGCGGCGCGGAGCTGTTTACCGGCAACTCGCTTATGGTCTGCGCGCTCAAGAGTAAAAAGATTGCGCTCATCCAGATGCTCAAGGCCTGGGCTATTGTTTGGATTGGCAACTTTGTCGGCGCCCTGTTCATTGTCTTTTTGGTTTACATGGCAGCCATTTACAAGCTCAACGGCGAGGCCGTCGCCAACACCATGGTGAGCGTCGCTGCCGGTAAGGTCACGATCGATGCCGTCACAATCTTCTTCCGCGGCATCCTCTGCAACATCTTTGTGTGCCTTGCCGTATGGATCGGCACCGCCGGCAAGACCGTGGTCGACAAGGTCGTCGGCATTTTGCTGCCTATCGCCGCCTTTGTGGCCTGTGGTTTTGAGCACTGCGTTGCCAACATGTACTTTTTGCCCATGGGCATTTTGATGCACGCCTGCGGCTATGGACCCGATGTCGTCGGCGCCGATGCCCTCAACGCGGCGGGCCTGGCGCTCAACCTTTCGGTCGCCACGCTCGGCAATATCGTGGGCGGTGCTTTGATCGTGGCGCTGGGCTACTGGTTTATCTACGCCAACAGGGAGGCCTAAACGCCCCAAGCCATAACCGACCAAATAGGGACAGGTTTATTTTGGCAGGTTTTGAACGAGGCACTGCGCCGTCTCGATGCGAGCTGCCATAATGGACCTGTCCCTTTTGCATGCTCGCCACATTTTGGCCGATTACGACCAAAGGGGATCTGCTTTTTATTGAACATGTCGAAAGGCTTTCCATGAGCGACTGCGAATCCATGCCTGCCGAGGTGCGCGACCGCCTGCGGTCCATTCCCGCTGTCCACGAGCTGCTTGCCGAGTGGCCGGTCATGAAGGCTGCGGGCGATGCAGGCGACATGATTGTGCGCGAGGCGATTGACGCCGAGCTCGATGCCGAGCGCGCGGCGATTCGCTCTGGCGCCCCCGCTAGGAATAAGCGCGAGCTCGCCTTGGCCATCGAGCGGCGGTGCCACCGACTGTCGCTGCCGACCCTGCGCCCTGCCGTCAACGCGACAGGCGTTGTGATTCATACCAATTTGGGCCGTGCTCCGCTCGCTCCCGCTGCAGTGCAGGCGGTGACCGACGTTGCCCGCAGTTACAGCACGCTCGAATACGACGTTGCGACCTGCGCTCGCGGGGGCCGCAAGGAGCATGCCGCGCGTCTGCTGCGCACGCTCACGGGGGCTCAGGACGCCTTGGTTGTCAACAATAACGCCGCGGCGGTGTTGCTGGTGCTTGCCGCGCATGCGTGCGGCAAAGAGGTCATCGTGAGCCGCGGCGAGCTTGTCGAGGTGGGCGGCAGTTTTCGCATTCCCGACATCATGGCGGCTTCGGGTGCCAAGCTTGTCGAGGTAGGTTCTACCAACCGCACGCATCTAGATGATTATCGATGCGCCATTACGCCCAATACGGCGATGATCCTTAAGGTCCATCCTTCGAACTATCGCATTGAGGGCTTCCACGAGGAGGTTTCAACGGCGGAGCTTTCTGCTCTGGCGCATGAGCACGGGCTTTTGCTTTACGAGGACCAGGGCTCGGGCGCTTTGCTTGCAGATGGGGTGCTCGCGGATGCGGGGGAGAAGCCCACGTCCACATCGCTTTGCTCCGGCGTTGACGTTGTCTCGTGCTCGGGCGACAAGCTGCTCGGTGCTTCGCAGGCGGGTATTATTCTTGGTAACGCCGAGGCGATTGCCACCTGTGCCGCCCATCCGCTTATGCGCGCGCTTCGCCCCGGCAAGCTCACGCTCGCGGCGTTCGAGGCTACCCTGCGCCTGTATGTGAGCGGCCCCGATACGGCACATCGAGAGATCCCGGTACTCAACATGCTTTCGGGCGCGCCGGCTCCGCTCGAGCGTCAGGCCAAGCGCCTGCGCGACCGCATGCTGCGCAAGCTTCGCGAGGATCGGTGCGAGGAGGCGGTGGAGCTGCAGGTTGTCGAGGGCGCTTCTGCCCCCGGCGGCGGGTCGCTGCCGACCGTCGAGCTTCCGACGTTTTGCGTTGCCGTCTGCCCCGTCGACGGGCGCCTATCTGCCGATGGCCTGAAGCGTGCCATGGTTCAGGAGCCCGATACGCCGGTCGTGACGCGCGTGCAGCACGACCGAGTGCTGTTTGACGTTCGCACGCTTTTGCGCGATACCGACCTCGATCTGTGCGCGTCTGCATTGGCGGATGCCGTGCGGGCAGGTTTGTGTCGATGACCGCGCGTGAGCTTGTCGAATGCCCCGTTGTCGTTGGAACGGCAGGACACGTCGATCACGGAAAGTCTGCCCTTATCGAGGCACTGACCGGCAAAAACCTCGACCGTCTGGAGGTCGAACGGCGCCGAGGCATGACTACTGAGCTCGGCTTTGGCGAGCTCGAGCTTCCCAGCGGCAAGCTTGTCGGCTTGGTCGACGTACCCGGGCATGCGCACTATCTGCGCGCCATGGTGCAGGGCGCCACCGGCGTGGACGTTGCGTTGCTGGTGGTTTCCGCCGTTGAGGGTGTGATGCCGCAGACCCGCGAGCACGTTCGCGTGCTGGAGCTTTTGGGCGTGACGCGCATGGTCGTCGCGCTCACGATGCGCGATTTGGCCGATGATGAGACGGCGGAACTTGCCGAGCTCGATGTCGACTATTTTTTGTCGGGCACCTTGTTTGCGGGGGCCTCGATCGTGCCAGTGTCCTCCAAGACGGGCGAGGGCTTGGATGTGCTGCTTTCGGCGCTCGATAACGCGGTTTGTTCGTGCTGGTCGGAGCGCCTGGAGGCCACCGCTGGCTCGGGCGGCACTCCCCGTCTTCCCATCGACCGCTGCTTTAGCATTCGCGGCACCGGAACCGTCGTGACGGGTACGCTGCACGACGGGCCCGTATCGGCTGGCGACGAGCTCGTTGCACTGCCGTCGCAAACGCGCTGTCGCGTGCGCGGAGTGCAGGTTCACGGGGATACCCAGTGCGCGTTTCCGGGCCAGCGTGTCGCCCTGAACCTGGTGGGTGATGGCGTGGCGGGCCTCAAGCGCGGCGAGATGCTCGGTGCCGAGGGCTGCGTGGGCCAGACGCTGCGCTTTTTGATGCAGCTGACTTATGTGGGGCGCGACGGTGTGCGATCCGGTGTTCTCGCCTCGGGCACGCGCGTGCACGTGATGGCGGGCACGGCCGAGGTGCTCGGGCGCATTATGCTTTTGGACGAGCAGCCGCCTATCGCGGTCGGCGAGACGCGTGTGGTGCAGGTTCGCCTGGAACGACCGCTGCCGTTGCGCGCCGGCGATCATGCGGTCATCCTGTCGTATTCTCCGATTTCGCTGCTTGGCGGCGGACGCGTCCTGCTGTCGCGCTGTCGCCGTGCGAGGGCTTTGTCCGCGGGGGAGCGCGCACTGTATGGGGTGCTTGAGACCGGAGATGTCGCGGATAGCGTGCGCGCGTGGCTGGCGCTGCAAGCGCTGCCTGGTACTGCTGCCGATGTTGCCGCAGCACTCGATCTTGTTACCAGCGATGCCGAGGTCGTTTTGAGTGGGCTTGTTGCCCAGGCTGCCGTGCGCGAGCTTGGTTCGGGTGACACGGTGTTCTACGCAGATGCCTCGGCTCTCGATGCCGCGATGGATGTGCTGGCTGCCGTCTTGTCCTCACTGCACGCGGCGGCTCCCAAGGAGACCGGCTTTACGTCCGTTGCGGTCACGCACGCAGCTTGGCCGAGCGCCGGCAACGATGTCGCGATGGCACTTATTGCCGAGGGTTGCGCGCGTGGCGTGTGCGCCGTCGACGGTGCCGAGGTGTTCGACCCGCATTCCGCCGCTGCGGCGATACGCGTGGTGCGCGAGGCTGGCGAGCGCATCGTTGCCCTGCTGGACGAGGCGGGTCTTGATGCTCCGACGCTTCCCGAGGTGGGCGAGCAGCTGCAGCTCGATCGCGACACTATGACGCGTGCCCTGCGCGAGCTTTCGCTCAACCGCTCGATCGTTAAGGTCGAGCGCGACGTTGCCTTGTCCGCCGCCGCCGAAGCTCATGCGCGTGAGGTTGTTGCGGCGGCTATCGAGGCTGCCGGTGGCGCTGCCACCACGAGTGTGCTGCGCGAGGCCCTGGGCGTATCGCGCAAGCGGGCTATCAGCATCTTGGAGCACCTGGATGCCGTGCGCTTTACGGTGCTCGACAGGAAGGCCGGCGGCCTAAGGTCGTTGCGCTAGGGGCAGTCAATGAGCCCCGTCTCAAATGAGCTGCCGTGCCGGTTTGGTAAAATACCGCCACGCTTGGGAACGGATGGGCTCCGGTGGGCCCCGCGGTCCTCAAAACCGTTGCGAGGCGTGCAAAACGTCTTGGATGTGTTCGATTCACATACGTTCCCGCCATACGCTACCAGCGCTTTTGTGCTCGCGGTCTTATTGCGTGCCGCAAAGGCGCTGTTTTGTTTTTGAACGAGCTTTTCGTAGCGCCACTATTTCGGCGGCGGTATTTAGCTTCGTGCGCCGGGTTTCGAGCATTCCGATGGGGGTGTTTTGCCGTATGACTACCGTAAGACGAGCCGATCTTTCTTGCGTCGTCCAAGCGGGCGGGCTGTCGTCGCGCATGGGTTGTGACAAGGCGCGGATGTTGTTTTGCGGTGATCCGCTCATCGAACGCGTGCTGGGTCGGCTGGCGCAAGTTGCCGGCGAATTGGTCGTGACGACCTCGCGTCCCAGTGAGCTTGCCTATCTTGAGGAGCGTGCGTTTGGCGGTCTTGTGCCGCGCGTGGTAGCGGACCTTGAAGGGTCGGCGGGTGCCATGCGCGGCATCGCGAGCTCGCTGGCTGCCGCTCGGTTGCCCCTCGCAGCGATCGTCGCCTGCGATATGCCGTTCGTCTCACCAGAACTGATCGGCGCGGTCATGCCGTTCTCCGGCGATGCCCTCGCCGCCTTCCGCGCCGCCGCCGAAGGCCGCGTAACCCCTGCCGACTACCATCAGCTCGTCCTCTAGCCACCACACCACCACAAAGGTGCCTGTCCCCAATGTGGTGGTATGGACCATATGGACGAAACAGCTTCGAAACACGCGATTTGTGTATCGAGTGCTCAAAAACGCATCTACCTGCATCGTAATCAAAACGAAACATCTGCTCGTCGGCTTATGCGAAACTTTGCTGCAACAGTGCGATATTATCCATACTCGATAAAGCTCGCGGCGCATGGGGTGCCGCGACCGACATTTTTCGTTTCCCATCATTGGAGGAAGCATGAGCTACACGCAGAAAGTTCTCGACGAGCTCAAGGCCCGCTATCCCGAGCAGCCTGAGTTCATCCAGGCCGCGACCGAGATCCTCGGCACCATCCAGCCGGCGCTCGACGCCCACCCCGAGTACGAGGAGGCCGCCCTGCTTGAGCGCCTCGTCGAGCCCGAGCGCATCGTTATGTTCCGTGTTCCCTGGGTCGACGACCAGGGTAAGGTCCAGGTCAACCGCGGCTACCGCGTCGAGTTCAACTCTGCCATTGGACCCTACAAGGGCGGCCTGCGCTTTAACCCGACGGTCACCCTGGGCATGCTCAAGTTCCTGGGCCTGGAGCAGATCCTCAAGAACAGCCTGACCACCCTTCCCATGGGCGGCGGCAAGGGCGGCTCCGACTTCGACCCCAAGGGCAAGTCCAACAACGAGATCATGCACTTCTGCCAGTCCTTCATGACCGAGCTCTATCGCCACATTGGCCCCAACACCGACGTTCCCGCCGGCGACCTGGGCGTTGGCGGCCGCGAGGTTGCCTACATGTTCGGTCAGTACAAGCGCCTGACCAACGAGTGGACCGGCGTCCTCACCGGCAAGGGCCTCTCCTTTGGCGGCTCGCTCGCCCGTACCGAGGCTACCGGCTACGGCCTGGCCTACTTTGTGGACGAGTACCTCAAGAGCCGCGGCGACTCCTTCGAGGGCAAGAACGTCGTCGTTCACGGCTCCGGTAACGTCGCCATCTACGCGGTCCAGAAGGTCGCCCAGCTCGGCGGCAAGGTGCTTGCCTGCTCCGACACCCATGGCTGGGTCGAGGATCCCGACGGCATCGACTACACCGTGCTCGAGCACGTCTACAACAAGAAGCGCTCCGGCCACGACAAGGGCGTCACGCTCGCCATGTACGTTGACGAGAAGCCCAACGCCGTGTGGCACGAGGGCGACGGCCGCGGCGTGTGGCAGCTGCCCTGCGACATCGCGCTGCCCTGCGCTCGCGAGAACACGCTGCTGCTCGAGGACGCCCAGGCGCTCGTCGCCAACGGCTGCAAGGTGGTCGGCGAGGGCGCGAACATGCCCACGACCATCGAGGCCACGACCTACTTCCAGGAGAACGGCGTCGCCTTTATGCCCGGTAAGGCTGCCAACGCCGGTGGCGTGCTCGTGTCCGGCCTGGAGATGAGCCAGAACGCCGAGCACCTGTCCTGGACCTTCGAGGAGGTCGACGGCAAGCTCGAGCAGCTCATGCGCGGCATGTTCCACAACGTGGACGACACCGCCAAGGAGTATGGCCAGGAGGGCAACTTTGTCATGGGCGCCAACATCGCCGGCTTCCTGAAGGTCGCCGACGCCATGCTCGCCCAGGGCGTCTGCTAAATCTTCGCTCGACATAGCATGTGATAAGGCTCCCAGCTATCCGGCTGGGAGCCTTTTTCTATGGTGGTGAGGGTCGTGCGCCCTCGTTTGGTACACTTAGGGGTACTGGACAAGTAAAGAGATGGGGGAGAACGTGCTCAAGTTCGGTACCTACGTCCGTGTTGGAAACGCGGCCGAAGCCTATGAGCTCTTACAGAAGAACCGCAACAATAAGATTGTGGGCGGCGGCATCTGGATGCGCCTGGGTTCGCGTCGCGTGGCGACGGCGATTGACCTTTCGGCCTGCGGACTCGATCAGATCGAGGAGACCGAGACCGAGTTTCGCATCGGCGCCATGTGTACCCTGCGCCAGCTCGAGCGTCATGCCGGGCTCAACGTGCTTGTCAACAATGTTTTTGAGTTCGCCGTCCACGACATCGTGGGCGTGCAGCTGCGCAATACCGCCACGGTGGGCGGTAGCATCTACGGCCGCTTTGGCTTCTCGGACGTGCTCTCGGCATTTTTGGCGCTCGATTCGTACGTTGAGCTGACGGGTGCCGGTCGCGTGCCGCTCGCCGAGTTCGTGGACATGGGCTACGTACGCGACGTGATCGAGCACGTGGTGGTCGTTAAGCACGATTACCGCGCAAGCTATGAGGCCGTGCGCAAGGCCGCGACCGACTTCCCCTCCTTAAACGTCACCGCCGCCTGGTGGGACAACAGCTGGCATGTCACCGTGGGCGCCCGTCCGCTGCGCGCGACTCTGCTGCAGGGCGAGGCATGCGGCCTTACCGCCGAGCAGCCTTCCGAGGACGAGCTGCGCGCCCTGGCCGCGTCCGTACGCGCGCTGAGCTATGGCACCAACATGTGGGGCTCGGCCGACTACCGCCGCCGCATCTCGGCCCCGATTGCCGTCCAGGCCGTGCGCCGCGCCGCCGGCATCGAGCTTTCGGCCGCGCTTGCCCGCGAGCTCGAGACCGTGCAGATCCCCAAGTTCGCCACGGACGAGTATTCCTGCCGCCGCGTGCCCGGCGTCGATTCTAGCGAGGTGCGCTAATGGCTGCCAAACTCATCGATCTTTCCTTTACGCTCAACGGCCGCAAGGTCAAGGTTCAGATTGCCCCCGATACCATGCTCTTTTCGCTTTTGCGTGAGCAGGGCTGCGCGTCGGTGCGCTGTGCCTGCGAGACCACCAGCTGCGGTCTGTGCACGGTGTGGCTCGACGGCGACCCGGTGCTGAGCTGCTCGGTTCCCGCCGCGCGCGTCGAGGGCCGCTCCATCACCACGCTCGAGGGGCTCAAAGCCGAGTCCGAGGCGCTCGCCCGCGCAATGGCTGCCGAAGGCGCCGAGCAGTGCGGTTTTTGCGCCCCCGGCCTCATCATGAACGTGCTGGCGCTCGCCCGCGCCGCCAAGGAGGATCCGAGCCTTGTCGCCACGCGCGAGGAGCTTTCGCGCCAGCTGGCCGGCAACCTCTGCCGCTGCAGCGGCTACGAGAGCCAGCTGCGCGCCATCGTGCGCTTCCTCAACGAGTCCGGCGTGCAGGTGGGCTTTGAGATGCCCGAGCTGCCGGTCAACGACACCAGCTGCGATGGCGTCTCCTACAAGCAGATCACTCACAAGAAGCCCAAGAAGGACTCGAAGGCCCTGCTCGAGGGTCGTCCCGTCTACACGGGCGACCTGGTGCCCGCCGGCGCCCTGATCGTCAAGCTCAAGCGCAGCCCGTATGCACGCGCCAAGATTCGCTCCATCGATACGTCGCGCGCCCTGAAAGTGCCCGGTGTGGTGGGCGTCTACACCTACGAGGACGTGCCCCAGCGTCGCTTTACCATCGCCGGCCAGAGCTATCCGCAGCCGAGTCCCTACGACCGCCTGATTCTCGAGAACCTCGTGCGCTACCAAAACGAGGAGGTGGCGATCGTCGCCGCCGAGACCGAGGAGGCCGCCGACAAGGCACTCAAGCTCATCAAGGTCGACTACGAGGTGCTCGAGCCCCTGCTCGACTTTACCAAGGCACTCGATAACGACATCGTGGTGCACCCCGAGGGCGACGTGACCTTTATGTTTCCGCAGGGCGGCGACGTTGCTCGCAACCTGGTGTGCAGCGGTACCAGCGATTTTGGCGACTTGGACGAAGCGTTCGCCCAGAGTGACATCGTCTTTGAGCGCACCTACACCAGCCAGGCCACGCAGACCGCGCCCATGGAAACCTTCCGCGCCTTCGCGACGACCGACGCGTTTGGGCGAATCTCGGTGACCACCTCCACGCAGGTGCCCTTCCATGTGCGCCGCATGGTCGCGCAGTCGCTCGACATTCCGCAGTCGCAGGTACAGGTTATTAAGCCGCGCATCGGCGGCGGCTTTGGCTCCAAGCAGACGGGTTGCTGCGAGATCTTCGTGGCGTTCGTCACCCAGCAGACCGGCCGTCCGAGCTATTGCTGCTACACCCGCGAGGAGACCATCACTGCGGGCAACTCGCGCCACCAGATGCAGATGACCGTTAAGCTGGGCGCCATGAACGACGGCACCATCACGGCTATTGATCTGCACACGCTGTCCAACGCCGGCGCGTACGGCGAGCACGCTACCACGACGATCGGCCTTTCGGGTCACAAGAGCCTGCCCATCTACAACCACGTGAAGGCGAGCCGCTTTAGCTGGGACGCCGTCTACACCAATACCAACCGTGGCGGCGCGTATCGTGGCTACGGTGCCACCCAGGGCCAGTTTGCCGTGGAGAGCGCCTTCAACGGGCTCGCCGACATGCTGCACATGGACCCCGCCGACCTGCGCCTTAAGAACATCGTGCGCGAGGGCGAGACCATGCCGCAGTACTACAATGAAAAGCTCAACGCCTGCGCGCTCGACCGCTGTCTGCTGCGCGCGATGGACATGATCGGCTGGCGCGACAAGCCGCTAGCCGTGGATCTGGGCGACCGCGTGCGCGCCTTGGGCTGCGCGCTCACCATGCAGGGTTCGGGCATCTCCAATATCGATATTGCCGGCATCGACCTGCGTCTGGAAGAGGACGGCTTTATTACGCTTTCGACCGGTGCCACCGATAACGGCATGGGCGTCGACACCATCCTGGCGCAGATTGCCGCCGAGGAGCTGGGCGTGGAGAGCTCGCTCATTGTTGTACGCGGCGTGGACACCGACGTGTCGCCGTTCGACGCCGGCTCGTACGCGAGCTCCGGTACCTACGTGACGGGCCTTGCCGCCAAGAACGCCGCGACCGAGCTGCGTGAGAAGATTTGCGCCAAGGCAGCCCAGATGTGGGACGTGGACACCGCCGATGTGGTATTTGATGGCCAGTACGTGCGTCTGTCCGACGAGCGTGCCGCGCGCGAGCAGAACCGCTACCTCACGCTGCGCGACTTTGCCAACCTGTGCGTCAAGAACATCGCGGGCGGCGACGCGCTCACCTCGCATGCCTCTGCCTGCCTGCCCGTCTCGCCTCCGCCGTTTATGGCCGGCATTGCCGAGGTCGAGGTCGACAAGGCCACCGGCAAGGTGACCGTGGTGGATTACGCCGCTGCCGTTGACTGCGGCACCGTTATCAACGAGGCGCTCGCGCGCGTCCAGGCCGAGGGCGGCATTGCCCAGGGTATCGGCCACGCGCTCTACGAGATCGTCGAGCACGATGAGCGCGGCCGCCTGCGCACCGGCAACTTTATGAGCTACAAGCTGCCCACGCGCCTGGATATCGGCAGCATTCGCGTGGCCTTTGAGCCGAGCTACGAGCCGACGGGTCCGTTTGGCGCCAAGTCGATCGGCGAGGTCGTCATCAACACGCCGCTCGCCGCCGTGGCCTCGGCCGTCGCACACGCCACCGGACATCAGGTGCGCTCGCTGCCGATCACGCCCGAGAAGGCCCTGCTGGGGGAGTAGCGGGTCGGCGAACAAGTCGTAATTGGCGGGGCGGGGCAACTCGCCCCGCCTTTCGCACTCGTGGTGAGGTCGTGAGCCTGTAAAACGTGTGCGTGCGCTTGTCGTTCGTATCTGCTATCATTCCTAATCTGTGCGCTCATGCGGGCGTGGCGGAATTGGCAGACGCGCCAGATTTAGGTTCTGGTGGGATTCCCGTGAAGGTTCGAGTCCTTTCGCCCGCACCATCGCACCTGCGTCGGCCCTGGCCGTCGCGACACTTTGTTGCATAAAGGTACCAGCACCTCAGATAAGCTGGGCAGTATGAGGAGGAACGTGTTGAACATCACCGCTTCTGACGTCAAGGACGCCAAGCTCACCGCTACGGTCACCATCCCGGCCGCCGACGTCGACGCCGCGATCAAGAAGGCCTACAAGGACACCGCCAAGAAGTACCGCTTCCCGGGCTTCCGTGCCGGTAAGGCTCCCCGTCCGGTCATCGATTCCGCTCTTGGCGCCGAGGCTACCCTCGCTCAGGCCACCAACGACCTGATCGCCGCCAACGAGCCCGCCGTCCTCAACGAGCTGGACATCGTCCCCACCAAGAGCGGTGACTACAAGGATCTCGACCTCGCCAAGGATCACGAGGACTACACCTACACCGTCGAGTTCTCCTTGCGTCCCGCCGCTGAGCTCTCCTCCTTCGACGCCGTCGAGATCGAGATGCCCCCTGCGGAGGTCACTGAGTCCGAGATCAACAACCAGGTCGAGATGCTCCTCAACTACCGTGCCACCTTCGAGGACGTTGAGGGCCGCGCTGTCGAGGCCGAGGACTACGTTACCGTCGACCTCAAGGCCGTCGAGAACGCCGACAACTTTGCCGCCGAGGGCCGTATGCTCATCGCCGGTAGCGACAGCAACCCCGCCGAGTTCAACGAGGCTCTGATCGGCGCCAACGTTGACGACGTCAAGTCCGTCACCTGGACCGACGAGGCCGAGGAGGGCGAGGAGGCCGAGACCCACACCGTCGAGGTCACCGTCAAGGGCATCAAGGTCCGCAACACCCCCGAGCTCACCGACGAGCTCGTCAAGTCCGACTTTGGCTTCGACAGCATCGACGCTATGCGCGACGCCATCAAGATCGAGATCGAGCAGGACAAGGCTTCCCGCCTTCCGGCCGAGAAGGAGAACCGTTGCGTCTCCGCTCTCGCCGAGCGTCTGCAGCTCGATGAGATGGACGCCGACTACGAGCAGTCCGTCTTTGAGGAGCTTGGCCAGAACTTCCTGTCCAACCTCGCTGCCCGCGGCATGACGCTGGACACCTGGCTGCCCGCTTCCGGCCTGACCATGGAGCAGTTCATCGGCGACCTGCACAAGCAGGCCAACGACGTTGCCCGTGAGTCCCTGGCTCTGGACGCCCTCGCCCGTGAGCTCAAGATTGAGGTCACCGAGGACGACATCAACGCCGAGTTCGAGAAGGCCGGCGTCAAGGACGTCGAGGCTTCCAAGGCTGAGTTCATCGCCGATGGCCGCATGCCTGCCGTCCGCGAGTCCATCCGTCGCTCCAAGGCCGTCGACCACCTGGTCGAGAACGCCAAGGTGACCGAGGTCGACGAGACCGCCAAGGACGCCGAGTAATTCTCGCCACCTTGCCCATGAGCGCATGCATGCGCCCGTGATGGGGTAAAGTTATAAGCCGGTTATCCGGTTGCTTCGTACGGTGCCAGCCAATGCATAGCATGCGGGCACCGTACGTTTATCTAGAACCAATTTGGTCCGCAAGAGAGAAATGGAGATGCGTATGATCGCTAAGTTCGATTCCGCCCTCGTGCCATACGTTATCGAGCAGACGCCGCGCGGCGAGCGCAGCTACGATATCTATTCGCGCCTGCTCAACGACCGCATCATCTTCTTGGGCGAGGAGATCAACTCCGTCAGCGCCAACCTGGTCGTTGCCCAGCTGCTGCATCTTGAGAGCCAGGATGCCGAGAAGGATATCTCGCTCTACATCAATTCGCCCGGTGGCGAGGTTTACTCCGGCCTGGCGATTCTTGACACCATGAACTTTATCAAGCCGCAGGTCTCCACCATCTGCGTCGGTATGGCCGCGTCCATGGCCGCCGTGCTGCTTTCGGCCGGCGCTAAGGGCAAACGCTTCTGCCTGCCGCACTCCAAAGTCATGATTCACCAGCCCAGCGGCGGTGCCCAGGGTCAGCAGACCGAGATTGAGATCGTGGCCGAGGAAATCAAGAAGACCCGCCGCGAGCTCAACCAGATCTTGTCCGATGCCTCGGGCCAGCCCATCGAGAAGGTCCAGGCCGATACCGAGCGCGACAACTACCTGACCGCCGCCGAGGCCCTCGACTACGGCCTGATCGACCGTATCGTCACCTCGCGCGATCTCGCCGCGAAGGACGCCTAGGATGGCCGGTAACATGCAGGACAACTTTGACGAGAACGGCAACCCCATCCGTTGCTCCTTCTGCGGAAAAGAGCAGGGGCAGGTTCGCCGCCTTGTAAAGGGTCCGACCAACATCTTTATCTGCGACGAGTGCGTTGCCGCCTGCTCCGAGATCCTTGAGGAGTCGCTGGCTTCGGACTTTATGGACGCCGCCCGCAACGGCAAGCTGCCGGGTTTCCTCAACGATCACGGCCAGGCTGCGTCCCAGCTTGCCGTTGACCCCGAGGCCGAGGGCTTTGAGCTCGAGGACGACCGTCAGGTCATCACGCACGTGCCGACGCCGCACGAGATCTATGACGAGCTTTCGGCCTATGTTATGGGTCAGGAGGACGCCAAGCGCGCCATGTCGGTGGCCGTGTACAACCACTATCGCCGCGTGATCGAGGGTGGCGCCGCGGTGTCTGCCTTTGACGGCGGCATGGGCTCGCAGTTCGACGACGATTTGGACGAGGTAGAGCTTGCCAAGTCCAACATCCTGCTGCTCGGTCCCACCGGTACCGGTAAGACCCTGCTCGCCCAGACGCTCGCGCGCATCCTCGAGGTGCCGTTTGCCATCGCCGACGCCACCGCGCTCACCGAGGCCGGTTACGTGGGCGAGGACGTGGAGAACATCCTGCTCAAGCTCATCAATGCCGCCGACGGCGATATCGAGCGCGCGCAGGTCGGCATTATCTATGTCGATGAGATCGACAAGATCGCCCGTAAGGCCGAGAACCTCTCCATCACCCGCGATGTCTCGGGCGAGGGCGTTCAGCAGGCGCTGCTTAAGATTCTTGAGGGCACGGTGGCAAGTGTTCCGCCCACTGGTGGCCGCAAGCATCCCCAGCAGGAGCTGCTGCAGATCGACACGACTAATATTCTGTTCATCTGTGGCGGTGCCTTTGTGGGTCTGGACAAGATCATCGCCGATCGCGTGGGCAACAAGGGCGTGGGCTTTAACTCCGAGATCGCCGGCCCTACTTCGGTCGACGAGAACGACCTGCTGCGTCAAGTGCTCCCGCAGGACCTCAACGCCTTTGGCATGATTCCCGAGTTTGTGGGCCGTACGCCTGTCGTCACCCAGACGCAGGCGCTCGACGAGGACGACCTGGTGTCGATCCTGACCGAGCCCAAGAACGCCGTGGTGCGCCAGTACCGCAAGATGTTCCAGCTGGAGGACGTTGAGCTGGAGTTTGAGGACGCCGCCCTGCATGAGATCGCCCGCATGGCGCTTGCCCGTAAGACCGGCGCCCGCGGCCTGCGTTCTATCTGCGAGGACGTGCTGCAACAGACGATGTTCGACCTCCCCAGCGAGGAAGGTGTCGCTAAGGTCATCGTGACCGAAGCCTCCGTAAAGGGCGAACAGCAGCCCCAACGCATCTATGGGTAAACCAGCCTAAAACGTGTTTGCAAATAGCCTCCGACCACCCGCGGTCGGAGGCTATTTTATATATACGCAATAACCCCAACTACCTGTGTTATTCTGTGTGTTTGTTTAAGCCTCAGCGAAGTCATATCAGACTGAAGTAATCGATACCTAAGGGGAGGAATGTAGGCCCGATTTTCGTAGATTCCGCACGAGCCGAAGACCACTTAATGTGGTCTTCGAGCGAGCCCAGGACCTGACCGAGCGAAAATCGGGCCTACATTCCTCCCCGGCGGGACAGGGAGAGATATATGGAAGAGATGCCCAAGAACTACGATCCGTCGACCAACGAGCCGGCGATCCTGCAGAAGTGGCTCGACGGCGGCTACTACAAGCGCCGTGAGGGCGTGGGCGACTGCACCGTCACCATTCCGCCTCCCAACGTTACCGGCAAGCTTCACATGGGTCACGCTACCGACGACTCCATCCAGGACGCCATCATCCGTATGGCCCGTATGCGCGGCAAGTCCACGCGCTGGGTCTTGGGTACCGACCACGCCGGTATCGCCACGCAGACTAAGGTCGACAAGAAGCTCAAGAGCGAGGGCATCAGCCGCCTGGAGATCGGTCGCGATAAGTTTGTCGACGCCTGCTGGGACTGGACCCACGAGTACGG
>CALBBA010000290.1 GCA_937926755.1 uncultured Collinsella sp. | reverse complement strand
CCCCGCCCTGCCGCTCCTCGTAGAGCGCTTCGCCCGTATAGTTTGCCCCGCCCCACTTTTGCAGCATTCCGAGGGTGTTGCCCGTGTGCCGGATACCGTTCAGGAAGCCGTGTGCGGCCATGAACGACACGGCATTGCAGATGGCGCCGACGACGATCCCGCGTGCCAGCGCCTCGCCCACGAGCGGCACGATCCGTTGCGCCGCCTCCGACTGCCACTGCATACCCCCGACGAGGATCAGCCCTGCGCACGCTTCGGGCAGCGCCGAGGCGTCGACAGAGTGGTCCTTGCCGTCATATTTGCCCGAATAGCCCTTAACAGCCAGGGCCGGAATCTCTACCGCGCCCGACTCATGGCCGCACACGGAGCACGTACCATGTTTGGAGCCGGTCTCGGTAACCGTCGGCTGCTTGTCGATTGTCCATTTATACGCATGCTCGGCGTTCATCTTGATTTTGCGGGTCTCCACATTGCCGGCGGCATCCGTAGCCACAATTACGTGCTCGGCGCCAGCATCACCCTCGGCGACCTTGACCGTATACCTACCGTCCTTGCCAACCTTGAGTTCCTTGCCGTTGTCAGTGACCGTTACCGTCTCGTCACGGTCATCGATCACGTCAAACGAGACGCTCTCGCAATAGGCGTTATCCTCCCACAGGTCATAAATGGTGGGAGCATAGGCGTCCACATAGGTATAAGACTCTTTCTCATACCACTCGTAGCCGCAAACCCTACAGACCTTTTGACGAACGCCATCGGCCTCAGGAGTTGCAGGCGTGATAATCTTGTAATTCCACCTGCAGCTCTGCCATACCTGAGCCCGATCGCAATACTTGCAGGCCTTATAGTGGCTGCCATCGCCCGGTTGCCAAGCAGCATTGTCGGCAACAGCATGAGGGCCCTGCTCGATCTTGACCTCGGCATCGGGCGACGCATTGTGGTTGTTATCCTCGGCATAGCGGACGTAGTACGTTCCCGACTTCGCAAGACCGGTCAGCTTATCGTTAGACGTTATCTCCTGGTACTTCTTGCCAAACTCGTGGCGGTATTCCATTTTCTTGGTCACGCCCGAGATGGAACCGTCTTTACTATTGCACGTAGTCCAATTATTGCCCACGAGGTCAGCCGGCGCTTCCTGATCGGCCTTGGAAATCTTCACGGTCGCTTTGCCCGTAACGGTCAGGTAGTCAGAAGCCGTCACACGATAGGATGTCGTGTACTCGGCCGCATTGCGATAGGTCGGCTTTTTCGTCGTCCAATCACCGCCGTCTTCACGGTACTCAATTTTCATATCCGCCGGAACGGGGTCATTCTTAACGCTGACCGTAATGCCGTGCTCGTCGCCATCATAGGTGCCATCGAAGCCAGCGACCTCGAGGTCAAAGCGCGAAACGTCAACGATCTCCCATTTGAGCGTCAGAACACTTGTGGTGCCGCCATCGGTCGTGAAGTTGCCCTTACCGATGACAATGCACTCGTATTGCCCTGGCTCGGTCTGCTTCAGTCCGGATTCACTTCGAGCGCTGAGCTCGTAATCCTTGCCCTCAACGAGATCGACCCACTCACCGGCACCGTTTTTGAACTTTGCACTTTCGACGACAGGCTGATGCTCCTTGCCGTCATAGGCATACTTGCCCGCGCCCTTGCCGCCGTCTTTAAGGGTGAACCGGTAGGATTGACCCCTAACCAGGCGACGCGGCGAAATCTCAAAGGCCTTCTTGCCCTCGAGCGTCTGACCAGAGGCAGTCTTAAAGCTCGTGACGACATAGTAGTAGCCAGCGTCCGCCGGAGCATCCTTGAGCTTAGTGCCGTTTTTATATGCCTCGGCGTCCGCCTGGGACTTGCACTGATACCACGTGAATTCATCGCTGGCCGTTACGCCCATCTGCTCTAGATTCCACGCGCCGTCCTTATTCAAAGCAATCTTTACCGGGCAACCGTCATAGACAAGTTCGGTGCTCTGAGAGCTCGTTGCCTTGGACATGGAAAGCTTATACGTGGCCCTCAGGTACTTTTTGGGCTCGCCGTTCTCGTCCTTGCCATATTCGCACTCGCTGTTGCGGAACGGGCCCACGCACGATGCACGAACGCCCAAACCGTCAGCCTCAACGTTCCACTTGTGCTGGTGGATGGTCTCGCGGAAGGTGAGGTCGCCGTTAAGGTTCACGACCTCGTACTTGTCGGAGTTGTCGTCGTTCTCGGACGAGCCGTCAGGCACAACGCCTTCGATCTTGTTGGATTCGCAGGTGCCAAGGACACGCGACTTTACGCCATTACTGTCCGCAGTCTCCTCAATCGAGATCCAAACATTGTCTCCAAAGCCTCCGCGTACGGAGAAGCCAGACGCGATATTCAGCGCCGGGACGTTGGCATCGACACTCTTTTTCTTCGGGACATACAGGCTCTTGGCGGTTCCCGTAGCTTTATCAGCTTCAGTGTACTTGTCGCCATAATTAGTATCGTCGGCGTGGCTGTTCTTCCAGTAGCTCGCGATTTCCGGCGATCCGTTGAGGGTAAGGGTTCCGGCGGCGTATACCACGCACGTATTGCCGCGTGCGCCATAGCGAGAAATTTCGCCACCGTTTATGTTGCAGCGAGCGCTTCGTGCAACATTAAGGGCATCAACCGTCAAAGTATTGTCAGCGGAGCTCGAACGCGTGCTGTGGAAGTTGCTCATCGTGCAGCTGTTGAGGTTGACCGTAGCGTTGGTGACGCCCATCACGCCGGCGACAGCATAAGTATTAAGAATAGAGGAGTTAGCAAAATAACGAGACGCTTCGACCGACTCATAGCTATTGTTCGTCTGCCTGACGCCCAGGTTCTCCCCATTGCTGCCACTGAAGCTGCAATTGTTGAACGTCGCCGTCAATTTTGCGACAGCGCTTCCGTCTTTGGGCATTTTGAAGCTGCTGTTGCCATCGACGGAAACAGCACCATTGAAGTCTCCGGACGTATCGTAGAACACGCAATCGGTAAAAGTCGCTGCGAAGGGCTTGGTATTGCCGCCAGTCGTATCCCTGCCCTCACGGAAGAGATGTACAGGGACGGCATACTCTTGGG
>CALBBA010000289.1 GCA_937926755.1 uncultured Collinsella sp. | reverse complement strand
GGAATCCATCGCCGCAAGCTCCTCTTCGCGCGCTATCACCAGCGCCCGAAGCGTCTTGTTGATGGACTCGGCATTGCTGTACTTCGGCGTTTTACTGGCGTCGTAGTTCATGTCTATCTGCATCAGGTGCAGCACATGCGGGCGTGCGACGTGGACGCGCCCGCCGTTCCACTCGGTTTCGGGGAGTTCCGCCAGCATCCGGTGGTTCTCGTGATTGCCGTCGACGAAGCATGTCGTCCACGGCTTGGACTCGAACCAGTCGAGCCAGTAGCGGTCGGTGTTCGAGCCGTCCCACACGAATCCGAAGTCGCCGGCGACCACCACCACGTCGTCGCGCGAGAGCGTCCTGCCGTCCGGCCAGCTCTTGGAGGAGAAGCGGCTGGAGCCGTATTCGGCCCCTCCGTGCATGTCGCCCGTTACGAAGATCGCCATCAGTTCGCCCTCTCCCGCTTGTACGCGGCCAGCTCTCGCTCGACCTGTCTGTCGCCGGTCTGGTTGACCCACCACGGCCACTTGACGCGCCCGCACGGCTCGCCGACGCCGGAGAACCATGCCCGCAGCTCGTCGAGGCTCACCGGTGCGCAGGCGTTGGCGTCCACGCCCACGTCGTAGCGGAGAAGCCCCTGCTTCCGGTTGAACTCGTTGTACGCGCCGCCACTGCTGTGGATGTGCCCGTGCAGGTGCCAGCTGCCGTGCGACATGCTCTGCCAGTCGGCCATGGGGAAATGGCTCATGACGATCTTCTGCCCGTCGATCTTGAGCACGCAGATAGGCGGCTCGGTGATAAAGGCCCTGGAGACCGCGGGCTGCGTCCAATCTTTGTCGTGGTTGCCGGGCACCAGGTGAACCTTTTTGCATGTGATCTTCTTCCGCAGCCCGTAGGCGTCCTGCGCGGTCATCTTGAACGAGAAGTCGCCCAGGATGTAGAGCTCGTCGTTCATGCCGACGCGCGCGTTGATGTTGGCGACGATCACCGAATTCATCTGTTGGATCGTTTCCCACGGCCGGTCGGTGAACTTGAGCACGTTTTCGTGCCCGAAGTGGGTATCGCTGGTAAACCAAATCATTCTCTTGTCTCCTTTGTCGCTAAAAAACGCTCTCCTTCGACGGGGAAAGGAGACGTATTTTGAGCGACATGAGGCCATCTGCGCTCATGTGCTGAATCCAATCGTTCGGTGGTTTAGGTTCTGTACCCATTCCATGGCGGCGGGAACGGGTATAATCGAAATCGAAAGAAGCGGACCCCGCGCAGGTGGCTAACCAGATACGCGGGCGATGCGGATTTTCAGTTGCAAAGGCCGGGCTGCACTCCCGGCCTTATTTTTTACGCCGATGCTGGCGCTGCTCCCTTCCGTCGCGCACAGTCCGCGCGCGCCTCCGAATCCTGAACTGGATCTCGTACGAATCGAGAAACGTGACGATGAACGTGCCCACCGCCGCCAGGGCGGCGAGGGCTTCAAAGACCTTTGACATAAGCGACACCTCCAAAGGAAAGCATCGCCCGCGCGCGGGAATCCGCCGCTGCGATTCTACCGCACGGGCCACCGCTGGAGACGTTCGCCGCCCTCAGATCGGGTTGCCGCAGGGGTGTAAAATAAATATATTGATAATATACGTCCTGTAAAGGCGGGGCCTTAGCCCTCGGGGGCGGCCCTGATCTCGGGTTCCACGGACCCGATTTTTTTCGCCGAAGGGGTGTAAAATAACTGTATTGATAATATACGTCCTGTAAAGGCATAGCCTTAGCCCTCGGGGGCGGCTGGTATGGAGGGTGGTGTTCAGTGGCAGATCGCAAGAAGAAACCCGGGCATGATGACGCCTGGTGGGCAGCCCAGCGCCATGCCTACATAGAGAAGAACGACATCCTTCTGTCCGACTATCCGTCCTGGGAATGGGTCAGCCCGTACGACTTCTGGCGGACTATCTTCCCCGATGGCTTCCTGCAGCCCCGCGGTGAGGTGGTCCCGTGGCATGAGAGGGGTGGCGGCCATCCCAACGGCATCGTCATCCAGATCACCCATAAGACCAAGACAGTCAAGACCAAGACGGGCATCGAGCACGATGTCCCCGTGATCGAGCGGTTCACGCTGACCGACGACCTCGACGGAGTTGAGGAGCGCGTCGTCGACTCGAACAGGAAGAACGAGTCCGTCTTTTGCGCACCTGTGTCGTATTTTGGCAAGAGCCGCGTTGCCGCGAACGCCCGGTTCCTGCACGCGTTCGCGATCGACCTCGACGGCGTCGGCGTGCAGGAGCTGAAGAACATGCTGAAGCAGTTCCGAAACGGCCGTGACCCGAAGTTCGCCGCGGACAAATGGGTATCCCTCCCACAGCCGACTTTCCTCGTGAACTCGGGTACGGGTTTCCACCTCTACTACGTGCTCGACCAGCCGATTCCGTTGATCCCGCGCATCGTGCCGTTCGTGCAGGAGATCAAGGCGATGCTCACGGACTACATCTGGCGCGATACCGTCTCGACGCTCGAGGACGTCCAGCACCAGGGCATCTACCAGCCCTTCAGGATGCCCGGCACCCCGACGAAGCTCAACGGCAAGGCCGCCGGGTCGAAAATCAAGGACAAGTACGAGGCCGTGGCGTTCGTCCACAACGGCGAGGACGGGAAACCCTGGCGATGCAGCCTCGACTACCTGCTCGGATACGCCGGCGTCCGCGGCGGCAAGGACCGCGCCGAGCTCATCGAGCTCATGCGCACCGCCGGGCGGACCCCCATCGAGCGCGCCAAGAAGCTCTGGCCCGAGTGGTACCAGGCGCGCATCGTCGAGGGCAAGGCCCCCGGCCGCTGGACCTGCAAGCGCGACCTGTACGACTGGTGGCTCGGCGAGGTCGAGACGAAGGCCACCGACCACCACCGCTACTGGTGCCTCAACGTCCTGGCCGCCTATGCCAGGAAGTGCGGCATCCCGTACGACGAGCTCGAGGCCGACGCTCTCGCGCTCGTGCCGACACTCGAGGGCCTGACGGTGCGCGAGGACAACCACTTCACCGAGGACCATGCGCTCGCCGCGATCGAGGCGTACTACGACCCCATCATCCACAAGCTCACCCGCGAGCGCATCGAGCGCCGTACCGCCATCGAGCTGCCGAAAAACAAGAGAAACGGGCGCAAACAGGCCGTGCACTTGGCCAGGGCGCGAACGGTTCAAGAATTTGACGACCCGGATGGCGCATGGCGCAATAAGGATGGGGCCCCGACGAAGGCCGATCTCGTTCGCGAGTACGCCGCAGAGCACCCCGACGCCAACCAAAGTGAGATCGCCCGTGCTCTCGGCATCTCACGCCC
>CALBBA010000288.1 GCA_937926755.1 uncultured Collinsella sp. | reverse complement strand
TAGGCATGCGCGGCTCCCGCGTCAATGCCGTGACGAACGAGCTCGGCGGCGAACGCGTCGACATCGTGCCCTGGAACGAGGATCCCGCCCAGTTCGTGGTCGGTGCCCTTGAGCCCGCCAAGGTCCGTTCGATCGTCATGCTCGAAGAGACCCACACGATGGAAGTCGTCGTCGACGAGGACAATCTCGCCATCGCCATCGGCCGCGCCGGCCAGAACGTTCGTCTTGCGTCCGAGCTCACCGGCTGGCAGATCAACATCATGACCGAAGCCGCCGCCGCTCAGAAGCGCGATGAGGAAGTCGCGACGATCCGCGCCGACTTCATGGACAGCCTCGACATCGACGAGGCCGCCGCCGACGTGCTTATCGGTGAAGGCTTCTCCTCCGTTGAGGAAATCGCTTACGTTCCTGAGAAGGAGCTCTACGCGATCGAGGCCTTCGACCGTGAAACGGTCGACGAGCTTCGCCAGCGCGCCCGCAACAAGCTTCTCGCCGACGCCATCACCCGTGAAGAGAATCTGCGCAAGGCCGACGAGCCGCTGCTGAGCCTTGAGGGCATGGACAACGATCTCGCCAGCCAGCTTGTGGGCCACGGCGTCAAGACGCTTGACGATCTTGGCGAACTCGCCACGGACGATCTCGTTGAAATGACGGGCATCGACGAAGAGCGCGCGAGCAGCCTCATCATGAAGGCCCGCGAGCACTGGTTCGAATAATCAGGCGCAAGGCGAAGGGAGCGCGACCGCGAATGGCGGAGACCGCGCTCCGGACGAATCAGGATTTGTCCCCAAAGAAATGGTCTCCCGCCGCGAATGAATAATCGCCGTGCCGTCTGCGCGCGAACGTCCTTCGGGACGCAGGTGTACAGACGCAGGCACGGCAGATGCGTTCGGTCCGGGAAAGTCCCGCAGCGTCCCAGAGGACGCAGGGCATTCAGGCTGAAGGCATCAAGGAGAAAGGAATTTATGGCCAGCAAAACGGTAAGCGAATTCGCACAGGAACTCAAGGTGGCCGCCAAGACGCTTCTGGCTCAGCTTCGAGCCGCGGGCGTCAACAAGGCGAGCGAAACGGATGAATTGAGCGAGACCGACAAGACGCGCCTGCTCGACAGCCTGCGCGTCGAGCGCACGCAATCGGCTCAGCGCAAGATCACCGTCACGCGCAAGGAACAGAGCGTCGTCAAGCAGCAGGACGGCTCCGGCCGCTCCCGTGCGATTCCGGTCGAAGTGCGACGCAAGCGCGTCTTCGTGAAGAATCCGCAGGTGCTCGCCGAGGAGGCTGCTCGCGCTGAAGCCGAAGTCGCTCAGGCCCGCCGCGCCGAGGAAGCCCGCATCCGCGAGGAAGAGGAGCGCCGCGCCGCCCAGGAACGTGCCGAAGCCGCACGCCGTGAAGCTGAAGAAGCCCGTGCTCGTGAGGAAGCTTTGAAGAAGGAACAGGAAAAGGACGAGGCCGCCCTCAAGGCCGCCCGTCGCGAGGCCGAAAAGGCCAAGCTTGATGCTGAAGTGGCCGCCGCCACTGCCAAGCGCATGGAGGCCGAGCTCGAGTGGGTACGCAGCTCGCCCAAGGCCCGTCAGGCCAAGAACAAGGCCCGTCTGGCTCGCTACGAGGAGATGGAGGCCGAGGCCCGCGCAAGCCAGAAGCTCGACTGGACCGACATCCGCATCCCTGTGGGCCCGCGTTTGGGCAACAAGGTGCTCGAGGCCCATCATCTGCACAAGGAGTTCGACGGTCGCGTGCTCATCGATGACCTTTCGTTCACCCTGCCGCGTAACGGCATCGTGGGCGTCATCGGCCCCAACGGTGTGGGCAAGACTACGCTCTTCAAGACCATCGTGGGCCTGGAGCCGCTGACTTCGGGCGAGCTCGAGGTGGGCGAGACCGTCAAGATCTCCTATGTCGACCAGAACCGTTCTGGCATCGATCCCGATAAGAACCTGTGGGAGGTCGTCTCGGATGGCCTGGACCACATGATGGTCGGCGAGACCGAGGTCCCCAGCCGCGCGTACGTGGCGAGCTTTGGCTTTAAGGGCCAGGACCAGCAGAAGCGCGCTGGCGTACTTTCCGGTGGCGAGCGCAACCGTCTGAACCTGGCGCTCACGCTCAAGCAGGGCGGCAACCTGCTGCTCCTCGACGAGCCCACGAACGATCTCGACGTCGAGACGCTGTCCTCACTCGAAGCGGCACTGCTCGAGTTCCCGGGCTGCTCGGTGGTCATTAGCCACGACCGTATGTTCCTGGACCGCGTCGCCACACACATTCTGGCGTGGGAGGGCACCGACGAGAATCCGGGCAACTGGTATTGGTTCGAGGGCAACTTCGAGGCCTATCAGGCCAATCGCATCGAGCGCCTGGGCGAGGACGCAGCCCAGCCGCATCGTATCCACCGCAAGCTCACGCGCGATTAGTCGAGCTCAGGTGACCTAACGAGAAAGGGACGATAACCTTGGGGTTATCGTCCCTTTTTGTTACTTGGTAGAAGGCTCGACTTTATCGATGGCCCAGGTGGATCCGAGGCCACCGGTGGTATTGCGGCGGATGCGCACGGCAACCTCGCGGCGCTCGCCGGCCTGCGTGTAGCGCAGGGGGAAGCTTGCGCGGTTTCGCGCGGCCTCGATGGTACCGCGCTCGCGGGCGATCCAGTAGTACTCGCCGACGATGCCGAGCGTGTCGGCGCCGTAGGGGAGATAGGTCGACAGCTGGTGCAGAAGCGGGCCGGGGCAGAAGACCTCGGTTGCGAAATCGATGGGGAAGTCCTCGGGGATGGTCGGTGCTGCGGGTGCGGGGGTTGGGGCCGCTGCGGGTGCCGAAGCCGGTGCCGGTGCGGGAATTTGGCCGCAAGCAGAGGTGGGCACGGATTCGATGACGGGTGCGGGCTCCGGCGTCGCTTCCGGCTTGATCGTGGAATCTGCGGGCTCCACGGTGACGGGCGCGTCTGCAGCTGCGGTTTCAACCTCAACCTGCGTCGCGTCCTCGTTCTCGACGCTCGACTTTGCTTCGATGGGCGTGGATGCCATGGTGGTGATGCCGGCGTTGGCGTTCTCGGGGTCATAGACGACCGTGAGCGAGATGGCGGGCTGCGGCGTCTCGGGCTCCGGTGTCGACTCGGTAGCGTCTTGATCTGCGGGCTCGTCGGACTGATCGTCCTCGGCCTCGTCGCCAAAGACATCGCTGTTTTGGAACGCAGACGGCTCGGGTTGGTCAGCGGCTTCTTCGGTTGTCGACTTGGGCGCTTCGTTGAGCTCCACAGTGGCTTCCTGCTCGGATATGACTTCGGAATCGGTCGTGGCGGCGATTTCGGTTTCGGCTTCTGCCGTTACCTCAATAGCGACTTCGATCTCTGTCTCGGGCTCGGGTTCCGGCGCGGCTTCAACCATGGCTTCAGGCTTGGGACGTTTAACGTGCTTGGGACGCACAGCCTTGAGGTCCTTCTCGCCGCGTTTTTTCTTTTTGTAGGACTGCTTGGCTCCCTTGGCAGCCTTGGGCTTGTCCTCGCCCTTGGCAAGGGCGGCATCCCAGCCCTCGTTGGCGATGACCGTGGCATACAGGCGACCGCCCTTAAAGACGGTCAGCTTAATGCAGTCGTCAAGCTCTTCGAGCAACTCGCGCGTGGACTCACAGCCCAGGTCGTAGGCCGTCATATCGCCCGCGACGAGTGCCTCCTCGACCTGCGTCATAAACGTTTGCTTGCCGCATCCAATCGCATCGCGTAGCAGGCGATACAGATAGATGTGGTTGCCCAGCGAAAGCGTGGGCCTAACTATTGTCTTGCTCATGGCAAATCTCCTCTTTACACATGTAAAGCATCTTACCATCGCATAGCGTTCGCCATGGCGGCGCCCAAGGCAAACGGGCGCGAACCGCTTTCGATTCGCGCCCGTTGTACAGGTCGGTTATCTATGAGAGGCAAATGTACTTAGTTGCCCGATGTCGTGCCTTGGCTCGAGTTGTCGGATGCCGTGCCGGACGCGGTTCCGCTCGAGCTGTTCGAGCTGTTGGTGTTGTTGCTGTCTGCTGTGCCCGTTCCCGAAGTGGTGTCGCTCGTCTGGCCGCCCGTGCTCGGCTGCGAACCGCCAGTCGTTTGGCTTGAGTCGGTCGTGCCGGACGGCGTGCTGCTGTTGGCCGTAGAGGAATCGGTGCCCTGCGATTGGTTTTGGGTGTTCGAGGACGAATTGGCAGAGGTAGAACTGTCTTGCGTATCGTCCGTCTGCGCCTGCTGATCCTGCGACTGGGTGTTGCCATTTGCATCGCTCTCGGTCGTGCGCGACGAAAGGATTGGCTCAGGGGCGCTCACCCAGACCCTCTCCGGCAGTGGTGATAAGGATGGCGCCGGCGCAGGCGATGACCGCGACGATGGCGATGGCGATCGAGAAGACGATGACCTTCTTTTGCGTCTGGCTGCGCTCTGCCGCGGCCTTGGCGCGCAGGCTGTTAGGGGCGACGCGCGCCGTGGTCGCGCGACCTGCAACCTGACGCATCTCCTGCGTGGTCGCGGCGCCACCTAGGTGCTCCTCGACATCGGGTTCAACGGGCTCGTAGGCGCCGGCAGGGTAGTCGACAGCGGCATGCGTGCCCTTGATTGCTTCGGCGCTGGCAGAGATAAAGTGGCGGTAGACCTGCGAGGACACAACGGTGATGACCGAGCTCACGGCGGCGCCAATTACTGAACCAGCGATACCAATCTTGGAGGCAAGCGCGACGCTCGTGGCGGCAGCCGCGGCGCCGGCGATGATCTGGGGAATGGAAATGTCGTCAAACAGGCCCTTTTTGGGTGCGATGGCCATGGTCTGTCCGATGGAATGGTTCTCGTGCACGCCGTTGTTGAGCGCGGCCGGTGTCATGACGCGCGTGCGCGGCGCGTCGGTGTACTTGGTTGTCATACGGGGTCCTCCCGGTGTAAATCTGCTTCGTTTCATGTAGCCATCAGGGTACCCACCAGATGTGAATCGTACGTGACATTTAACAGATACCATCAACTCATCAAGGGGGGGCTTGCTGTCTTTGGTGCAATAGCTTGATGCTAAACTGGATTTACGATTGCGAGGTGGTTTACGTGATGTACCCATATATGACATTCGAAGACGGTACCGAGGTCGTTCATTCTGACCTGATAACAGATGGGGATATCGAAAAGGTTATCGTGCATTTTGAACGACCGACGGCAGAGGGCTTCGACTCCGCTCGTTGTGAGTTGCCTTCCTGTTCGTGGACTGACTGGGAAGGGCATTTTACTCAGAGTGAAAAACGAGCTTTCGAAGAGTGTTTGAGCAAATCATTTAGATTAGTTCGAGTTTAGTTCGAATATAGAAGCCGAATGAGATGACCTAAAGCGTATGCATTTTTAGTATTAGATGCGTATGAAATGGAGGATGTGAATGGATGAGCTAATAGACTTTAAAAAACGATTTCTCAAGAATGGCGAGCTGGTTTCAATTCCAAAAAAGGAAAGCTATAAAAGAATCATGCTGCTATGGGCCGTCTCTTTCTTTGAATTAAATACAAGTTATACGGAGCTTCAGGTTAATCGTGTGCTGTCACAGCTCTATCCTGATTATGCCGTGTTGAGGCGGTACTTGGTTGATTATGGATTCCTATTAAGGGATGAACGAGGCCTGAAATACGAGGTTAATCGTGATGTTCACGGTATTGAGAGCTAGCCATCCGGTTCGGGTCCTATATATTGCTAGAGGGATAAGCGAAATAGGCAATTGGTGTGCGAATATTGCTTTGCCAATGCTGATTTACGAGGTAACTCACGATGTTTCTGCAACTGCTTTGATGGTCTGCTGCAGATTTGCCCCCTCTCTGTTTTCAGTTGCGCTCGCGCAGCTGCCTCAGAAGATGGGTATCGGGACACTGCAGGCCATGAGATTGGCAGACTTAATTCGCGCGGGATTATTCGTTTGCTATATTTTTGTTGATAGTAAATGGAGTATGTTTGCTATTACGTGCGCGGTATCGCTTTGCCGAACGGTTGAAATGCCCTGCTTTTACTCGTTGTTAAGAGCCAATACGAATAG
>CALBBA010000287.1 GCA_937926755.1 uncultured Collinsella sp. | reverse complement strand
GAAAGCACTTAATGTGCTTTCCGTCTTGCGCAGGACTGTAGAGCAGCAAACTTAACCCGCCCCGGCCCCCGATGGCCCCAGACCGGAGGGATGGACCAGTTCAGATGGGGCTTTGATGCATGGGTGGTCTGTTGTTGTGCAAATGGGTATCATACTGTGGTTATTGCATCGACTCTGTGATGCATGTTTGTACGTTCCCGGCGGTCGGTTTGCCAGAAGCGCCCCGTCGGTTGTTTCAGACCCGTTTCGAAGAAAGGAAACAACACTAACCTATGGCAGCTAAAAAATCATCTCCCTTGAAGATCATTCCGCTCGGCGGCCTTGACGGCATCGGCAAGAACATGACGGTCTTCGAGTGCGGCGACGACATGGTGCTCGTCGACGCCGGTCTTATGTTCCCGGATGACTCCCAGCCCGGTATCGACCTGGTGCTTCCCGACTACACCTATGTTCTGGAGAACGAGGAGAAGCTCCGCGGTATCGTCGTCACCCACGGCCACGAGGACCACACCGGTTCGCTTCCGTATCTGCTGCAGGACCTCAACAACAAGGTGCCCATCTTCTCGAGCAAGCTGACGCTTGGCTTTATCGAGGGCAAGCTTTCTGAGTTCCGCATCCGCGCACCCAAGTTCCGCGAGGTCAAGGGCGGCAGCCATGTCAACCTCGGCGGCATCTCGCTCGACTTCTTCTCGATGACGCACTCCATCCCCGGCGCTCTGGGCGTGTTCATCCGCACAAATCAGGGCACCGTTATGCACACCGGCGACTTTAAGCTCGACCAGACGCCCATCGATGGCGTCACGCCCGACTATGCCGCTATCAGCCGCTTTGCTAAGCAGGGCATCGACCTACTGCTTTCCGACTCCACCAATGCCACGGTTCCCGGCTTTACCAAGTCAGAGGCCGAGGTTGGTCCCAACCTGCTGCACGCCATCAAGAACGCCCCGGGTCGCGTGTTCGTCGCGTCGTTCTCGAGCCACATCCATCGTTTGCAGCAGATCTGCGATGCCGCCCGCAAGTGCGGCCGTAAGGTCGTTGTGACCGGTCGCTCCATGCTCACTAACACCCGCGTGGCGCGCGAGCTTGGCTACCTCAACATCGACGACGCCGATATCATCGATGCCTTTGACATTGATAACCTGCCTGACGACAAGATTGTCGTCATGTGCACCGGTTCGCAGGGCGAGCCGCTGTCGGCCCTGTCCCGCATGGCCAATGGCGAGCACAAGACGCTCTCCATCCACGAGGGCGATACCGTTATCCTCTCGGCAACTCCTGTTCCCGGCAATGAGAAAGCCGTCCAGCAGGTCGTCAACAGCCTGGCCAAGCTCGGCTGCGACGTGTGGGATAAGAACCGCGCTCTCGTTCACGTTTCCGGTCACGGTAGCCAGGAGGAGCTCAAGCTCCTGATGGCCATGGCCAAACCCACGTACTTTATGCCGGTTCACGGTGAAGCCGTGCATCTGCGCGCCCATGCCCAGCTGGCCCGCAAGATGGGTCTCAAGGACGATCATATCTTTATCCTCGACAACGGCGACACGCTCGAGATGCGCGGCGGTATCGTTAAGCGCGGTACGCCCGTCGAGTCCGGCGTCGTTTACGTCGACGGCCTGCGCATCGGCGATACCGACCCCATCGTCTTGCGTGATCGTCAGAAGCTCGCCAACGACGGTATGGTTACCGCTGTTGCCATCGTCTCGCTCAAGCACAAGAAGATCGAGGCCATCGAGTTCTCGGGCCGCGGCGTCTCGTTTGCCATCGACGACCAGTTCTCCGAGGATGCCTCCGCGTCCATTATGAAGACGATCGAGAAGGGCAAGTTCAGCTTTACGAGCAGCGGTTCCGATGCCATTCGCAAGGCCGTGCGCGACTCGCTCTCCAACTTTATCTGGAGCCGTACGCGCACTCGTCCGATGATCATCCCGGTCGTCATGGAGGTTTAGTTTGGCGCGCGGATCTGCACAAAACGCCAAAGGCAATAAGGCCAACAACCAACCGGCATCTGCTAAGGGTGCCGGTTCCCATCTGCGTGCCAATAAGGGTCACGAGTCCGAGTTCGATGATTTCGAGCCCTTGGTCGAGCCCTCGGCCAACCGCGATATCGCCGGCGTGGTCATTGCCGTTTTGGCGATTGCGTCCTTTATTGCCGTGATTTCGCCGGCGACTGCGCCCGTTACGGCTGCGGTTGCCGGTTTCTACCACTTGGGCTTTGGTCTGGGCGCCTACGTGCTGCCGATCGTTATTTTGCTGTTTGCCGCCACGCTCTTTTTAGGCGAGGACTCGCCGCTCAACGTGCGCTCGGTCGCGGGCGGAGCCGTGGTCTTTATCACCGTTGTCTCCATTCTTTCGCTGATGGTGCCGGGTACGAGCGACTCGTGTGACCTTATGTTCACGCCGCAAAATCTGTCCGCCTCGGGTGGCTACATCGGTGCGTTTATTGCGAGTGCGCTGCAGAATGCCCTGGGTAAGCCTATCGCGATGGTGGTCCTGTTGGGTCTGGCCGTCGTTGGTTTTGTCATCATCGGCTTTTCGGTGGGTGGCGTGCTGCGCTCTGCTCGCGACCGCGCGGCCGATTTTGCCGAGCGCCGTCGTGCCGATGTTAACGCGAGCCCGTGGGGTGACGACGAAGCCCTGTCGGTGCCCGGCGTTGCCCGTCCGCACCTGAGCATTCTTCGTCAAAAGGGCTCCGATGCTGCCGTGACCACGGTCATGGGCAACGATGTGGACCCGGTTTTGGACGATGACGACGAGGACGAGGATCCGTTTGTCGACGTATCCGATGCCGTGGAGGCCGAGCGCGCTAAGACGACGCTGCTGCCGCGCCGTCATGTCAAGAAGGGCAAGGCCACGCCCAAGTTGAATACAAGCGAGCCCGACCCGTCTTGGTCCGATAGCGAGATTGAGCTCACCGAGGGCGATGACGAGGACGACGAGGCTCCGATTGAGACCGCAAAGACAACTTTGCTGCCGCGTCGCCATGCAAAGCGCGGCCAGGTCACCGGACAGCTTTCGATGGAGGACGATCCGGACAAGGTTGACGAGTCCGAGCCGCCGTTTGCCGTGAACCCTGTTTCGGCCGCACCTCAGATTCCCGACTTCTTAAAGCATCCCAAGGTTGCCGATGCGTCTGCCTCGAGTGCTGTTGAATCGGCTGCGGCTAGCGATGGGGGAGCGGACGGCGGCGCCGCAGATAACGAGGGCGAAGAAGAGGACGGCCTCAAACTTCCGCCACTTGAGATTCTGCATGCCAACCCGCAGTCGGTTTCCTCCGCGTCTTCTGACAAGGAGCTGGAACAGACTGCCGAGTCGCTTCAGTCCACCTTGCTGGAGTTTGGTCGTAGTGCCCGCGTGGTCGGCTGGATCGCCGGCCCCACGGTGACGACCTTTAAGCTGCAACCTGGCGAGGGCGAGCGCGTGAGCAAGATTTCGAGCCTCGAGGACGATATCGCGCTATCGCTTGCTGCCCAGTCGGTGCGTATCTTTGCCCCGATCCCCGGCACCTCGCTTGTGGGTATCGAGATCCCCAATCGCAAGCGCCAGAACGTCAACCTGGGCGACGTGCTTCCCTATGTGAAGGGCGGTCCGCTCGAGCTCGCCATCGGTCGAGATGCCGAGGGTACGCCGGTCGTCGCCGACCTTGCCAAGATGCCCCACCTGCTGATTGCCGGTACCACCGGTTCTGGTAAGTCGGTGATGATCAATTCCATCATTACGACCCTGCTCATGCGCGCGCTTCCCGAGGATGTTCGCCTGATCATGGTCGACCCCAAGCGCGTCGAGCTCGCGGGCTATAACGGCCTGCCGCATCTCTATGTGCCCGTGGTGACCGAGCCCAAGCAGGCCGCGAGCGCCCTGCAATGGGCCGTGTCCGAGATGGAGCGTCGCCTGAAGGTCTTCGAGCGTCTCAACGTGCGTAAGATCTCGACCTACAACGAAAAGCAGGCTGCTGGCGAGTTTGAGCATTACGACAATCCGCCGCAAAAGATGCCCTACCTTGTCATTATCATTGACGAGCTCTCTGACCTGATGATGGTCGCCGGTAAGGATGTCGAGGCCTCGATCGTGCGTATCGCCCAGCTGGGCCGTGCCGCCGGCATTCACCTCATTGTGGCCACGCAGCGTCCGAGCTCCAACGTGGTGACGGGCCTTATCAAGGCTAACATCACCAACCGCATCGCCTTTAACGTCGCCACGGGCATCGACTCGCGCGTCATCATCGACCAGATGGGCGCCGAGAAGCTCACCGGTTTGGGCGACATGTTGTTCTCCAAGGTCGACTGGGGCAAGCCCCGCCGTATCCAGGGCTGCTTTGTCTCGGATGATGAGATCAACGAGATTGTCGAGTTCGTCAAGTCGCAGAGTGAGCCCGACTACCACGAGGAGATTCTGTCCGCCGTGGCGCCCGCTTCCATGTCCATGGCTGGTGGCGGCGGCATTGTCCGCACCGGAGTAGCCGAGCCGCAAGACGATGATCCGCTCATTTGGGAAGCCGCCCATATTGTGGTGGAATCGCAGCTTGGCTCCACATCTGGCCTGCAACGCCGTCTGAAGGTTGGCTATGCACGTGCCGGGCGTATTATGGACATGCTGGAAGAAAAGAGTGTCGTCGGACCGCCCGACGGTTCCAAGCCGCGCGAGGTCCTGTTGGACGAGGAGGGGCTTGCCGCGCTGGAATCTGTCGACGCCGAGATGGCACGTGAAGATCGTGAGTTTGGAGGATTCTGATGGCTGCACGCTTTGGTGACATGCTGCTCGAGCAGCGTCGCCGAATGGGCCTTTCCATTCAGCAGGTCGCCAACACCATCAAAATCAGGCCGCAGATCATCGAGTTTTTCGAGACCGGTAACTTTGCTTCGATGCCGCCGCGCGGCTATGCGCAGGGCATGATTTCGAGCTATGCTCGCTTTTTGGGCCTCAATCCGCGCGAGGTCGTCAATGCCTACTTTGACGACCTGATGGCATACGAACGCGAGACGTCGCAGCAGGGCGGTCGTTTTCAGGACGCCGCCGGCTATGTCAATTCACGTTCCTCGGTGGATAATGGGCGCTTCTTGATGGTTCAGGGTGGTCGCTCAACGCGTTATGGTCAGCGTCCGCAGCAGGCTGGCTATATTACCGAGACGGGTTCGGGCGAGGAGATTCGCTTGCAGCGTGACCGGTTCCGCAGTACGCCGATGCCCGAGGACCGCGCACTTCCCGCTGCCCGTGGCGTGGCGCGTGACCCTCGTGCCGGCTACGGCGACGGCGGCTATTCCGATCGCGGTTGCCGTGGTGTCTCTACCGGACGCTCTCGCGGTGGCTATGCGGACGCCGATGCCACGCAGGTGACGCCGCGTCTTCGCTCTCAATCACAGCCGTATGGCCAGCGCTCTTCGGCTCCACGTGCGTGCCAGCGTGGCTATCAAGGCCGCGGTGAACTTGCGCCCCGCTCGGGTCAGCGCAGCCTTCAGGGCCAGGGCGGCTATCGCGGCCGTTCCGATAGCAATCGCGGTCGTATGCCTCAGGGAGGCGGCCGCAGCAGTTCCGGTCGTGGACGCGGCGGATCCCGTACTCCTCAAAACAACGGGCTCGATCCGCGTATCGTCTACGCCGGCATCGGTGCCGTGGCGTTGCTGCTGATCGTGCTCATCGTGGTACTTCTGCGCGGCTGCGCATCTTCGGCGCCCGAGACCACGCCCGAGACCACGCCCGAGACGCCCGCTGCCACCAAGACGACGACTAAGAAGTCTTCTAAGAAGACCGAAACGGTCGACGAGGACGAAGACACCGATGAGGCGACGGATGAGTCGACTGATTCGGACGCTACCAAGACGACGGCCAAGAAGGAAGAGAGCGAGGTCACGAAGGTCAAGGTCTCCGTTGCCAAGGGAAAGACCGCGTGGATTGAGGTCAAGGTCGACGGCAAGTCGGTCTATGGCGCCCAGGCGACTGGCCCCTTTGAGCAGGAGTATACGCCCGAGTCCTCGATCGAGATCACCACGTCCAAGCCTTCCGATGTCACCGTTACCAAGAACGGTGAAAAGGTCCGTTACGATACCAAGACCTCGGGCGTGGCGCGCGTGACGATCACCGTTCCCAAGAAGGAGACGTCTGATTCCGAGAATGGTGAAAGTTCTGATGGTACCGACACCACCGATGGTACCGATACCCAGTCCACGGATGGCGCCGATACCGCAACTGACGGTCAGACACCCACCGATTCTACCGACAATTCGTACGATAGCTACTAGGCCGTTCGTACGCGAAAGGAAACATCATGGCTAAAGATTCCAGCTTCGACGTCGTGTCCGAGGTCAACATGCAAGAGGTCGACAACGCCTTCCAGCAGACCACGCGCGAGATTTCCCAGCGCTATGACCTTAAGGATTCCGGCGCCACAATCGAGCTTTCGAAGGGCGACAAGCTCTTTACGATCAACGCCCCGGCCGACTTTGTCTCCAAGCAGATCATCGATGTCCTGAGCTCCAAGCTCATCAAGCGCGGCATCGAACTCAAGGCTGTCTCGTGGGATGCTCCGCAGGCGGCATCGGGCGGCACCGTGCGCGTGCTCGGTCATATCGTCGAGGGTATCGACCAGGCGACCGCCAAGAAGATCAATAAGGACATCAAGGACCAAAAGCTCAAGGTCAAGGTGACCATCGAGGCCGACAAGCTGCGTGTTTCCTCTGCTTCGAAGGACGCGTTGCAGACCGTGATCCAGTTCCTGCGCGACCAGGACTACGGCCAGCCGCTGCAGTTCACCAACTACCGCTAATATCATTCGAAAGGACTGCTCTCCAACATGGATACACCGTTGGGCTCCGTGCTCTACATCACCCTCGGGTGCGCTAAGAACGAGGTTGACACCGACCGCATGCGTTCTCTTTTGACCGCCGCGGGCTACGAGGAGGCATTCGACCCACAGGATGCCGATATCGCCATCGTCAATACATGCTCGTTCCTCGCCTCCGCAACGTCCGAGAGCATCGAGACCACGCTCGAGCTCGCCAACGAGGTTCAGGACGGCGTTCGTTCTTGTCCCATCGTCATGTGCGGCTGTGTGCCGTCGCGCTATGGCGACGACCTGCCTGACGAGCTGCCCGAGGTCGCTGCCTTTGTGAAGGCCGACGAGGAGGACGGCATCGTGGCGGTCATCGATGGCGTGCTGGGTGTCGAGCGTGAGATCGCTGCCTATATTCCGCAAGTCAAGCGCACTGTCGAGGGCGCCGTTGCTTACGTCAAGATTTCCGATGGCTGCAACCGCTTCTGCAGCTTCTGCATGATCCCGTATATCCGCGGTCGTTATCACTCGCGCAATGCCGAGAGCATTATCTCCGAGGTACGCGACCTGGTTGCCGGCGGTGTGCGCGAGATCGTGCTGATCGGCCAGGACACGGGTATTTGGGGCACCGACTTTGCCGACGAAGACGTCACCGATGGCTCGCCGCGCAATCTGGCGCAGCTGCTGCATGCCGTCGCCGAGTCCGTGCGCCCGCACAACGTCTGGGTCCGCGTGCTCTATCTGCAGCCCGAGGGCATGACCGACGAGCTTATCGATACGATTCGCGATACGCCCGAGGTGCTGCCTTATATCGATATCCCCGTGCAGCACTGCGACGCGCGCATCCTCAAGGCTATGCGCCGTTCTGGTTCGCGCCAGGAGCTCGAGGACCTGTTCCGCGATCTGCGTGAGCGTATCCCCGGCATCGTGATCCGTTCCACGGCCATGGTCGGCTTCCCGACCGAGACCGACGACGAGTTCCGCGACCTTATCGACTTTATGGACACCGTCGGCTTTGACTACACAAGCGTCTTTGCCTACTCGCGTGAGGAAGGTAGCCTGGCCGCCAAGATGGAGGGCCAGGTCGATGAGGAGGTCAAGCTTGAGCGCGCCCAGGAGGCCATGGATCTGGCCGAGTCGCTCGGTTTTGCCGCTACCGCCGCACATGTGGGCGAGCGCGCCCAGGTGATCGTCGACGGTATCGAAGAGACCGAGGATGGCGCCGAGCTGATCGGCCATGCCTGGTTCCAGGCGCCCGATTCCGATGGTGCGGTGCACTTGGACGCCAGCGAGGCGTCCGTGGGCGATATTCTGACTGTCGAGTTTACCGATAGCTTCTGCTATGAGCTTATCGGCCATGTTGTGGAGTAGGAGAGCATCGTGGCAAACGAGAGCAATAAGGAACTGACGAGTGTCTGGACGCCCGCCAACATCGTGACGTGCGTTCGCATCGTCTTTATCCCGGTGTTCATGATCGTCTCGGCGCTGTCTCAAACGAGTGTTGCCGGTACGGATTGGAGCACCTTCGACGGCCCGCTTGCCGCCGCTGCCTTCATTCTGTATGTGATCCTGTCGTGCACCGATAAGGTCGACGGTTATCTGGCGCGCTCGCGCAACGAGATCACCGACTTCGGTAAGTTCTTGGACCCCATCGCCGACAAGCTACTGGTGTTCTCGGCCCTGCTGCTGTTCTTGGATTTTGGCGCGGTGACCGTGTGGTCCGTGTTCATTATCCTATTCCGTGAGCTGCTGGTGAGCGCCCTTCGCATGGTTGCGAGTGCGGCCGGTGTGGTCGTTGCGGCCGATAAGCTCGGCAAGTACAAGACGGCGACCACGATGGTCTCCATCTGCGGTTACCTGTGCGTTTTTGCGATGGCCGGCTTGCACCTTGGCCCGGTGGCCCTGACGCTCGGCATCTACTCGGTGTCGCGCTTCCTGTACGCCGTTGCCGTTGTCTTGACCGTTATCTCGGGCGCCCAGTACTTCTGGAACTGCCGCAAGATCGTCTTTTCGGTCTAGGTCCTGGTGGGCATGACGGAATCATTTGAGCAGATTGCCGCGCATAACGAAGAGCTCGCACGCGATATTGTCGAGCGCGCGAGCGCTCGGGGCGTGACGGTCTCGACGGCTGAGTCGCTGACGGCGGGTATGATCGCCTCGACGATTGCGGATATCCCGGGCGCCTCGGCGGTGCTGCGTGGCGGTGCGGTGACCTACTGCGATGAGATCAAACATCGCGTGCTGGGTGTTGAGCAGGAGACGCTCGACCGCTATACCGCGGTGTCGCATCAGACCGCGCGCGAGATGGCGGTGGGTTTGCTGGAGCTGTACCAGAGCGATATTGCAGTGAGCGCAACGGGTTATGCCGGCCCCGGCGGCGGCACTGAGGACGATCCGGCTGGCACTTTCTATATTGGCTGGGCGTATCGCGCGGCTGATGGGGGCGTGCCGGTCGTGGACTCTGTGCGCTGCCACTATGAGGGCGACCGTTCGTGTGTTCGTGCCCATGCGGTCGCGGAGGCATTGGGGCGCATTGCCCTTGTGCTCAACTCTATGGAATAGACGTGTTTTAAGGGGCCTCCGGGCCCCTTAATTGTGGAGATAGGGACCTCCGGCGAATTTTATCTTTGTGCAGGTAGTTGTCGTATTTTTCCTCGTCATGATTTTCTTGGTTCGCCTGCGGTCAAGTTTTTGGTCAGTGTTTGGTCAGCGTTTGGTTGGGTTTTGGAAAGGTCGGCTGCATATGATTTATCTGAACGGTTGACCACGAACAGTCGTTCGTTTATTATCGATGCAGGTTGTTAAGAGGAGGGCTATTCATGGCCAAGAATTCAGGTCCCGTACGTACCGTTCATGCTCGCACGACGGGTAAAGAGCGCGATGAGATGATCGCCACCACCAAGGCCGAGATCGAGAAGAAATTCGGCCAGGGTTCCATCATGAGGTACGGCGACGGTGGCCCCGAGCTCGAGGTCGAGGCCATCCCTACGGGCGCTCTGGCACTCGATGCCGCTCTGGGTATCGGCGGTGTGCCACGCGGCCGAATCGTCGAGATCTACGGTCCCGAGTCCTCCGGTAAGACGACGCTTTCGCTCGAGATCTTGGCCGAGGCCCAGGCAATGGGTGGCGTTGTTGCATTTATCGATGCCGAGCACGCGCTCGATCCCACGTATGCCGCGCGCATCGGCGTGGATATCGACGAGGTGCTCATTTCCCAGCCCGATACGGGCGAGCAGGCGCTCGAGATTGTTGACATGCTCGTGCGTTCCGGCGCCATCGATGCCATCGTCGTCGACTCCGTCGCCGCGCTGACCCCGCGTGCCGAGATCGAGGGAGAGATCGGCGACACTACGGTCGGTCTTCAGGCTCGCCTGATGAGCCAGGCGCTCCGAAAGCTCGCCGGCTCGCTGTCCAAGTCCAACACAACGTGCATCTTCATTAACCAGCTGCGTGAGAAGATCGGCGTCATGTTCGGCAACCCCGAGACTACGACGGGCGGCCGCGCCCTTAAGTTCTTCTCTTCGGTGCGTATCGACATTCGCCGTATCGACAGCATTAAGCTTAAGGACGAGGTTATCGGTAACCGCGTGCGCGCCAAGGTCGTTAAGAACAAGGTGGCAGCTCCGTTCCGTTCTGCTGAGTTCGACATCATGTACGGTACGGGCATCTCTAAGGAGGGCTCGATTCTGGACATGGCTGTCGAGTGCGGCATCTGCAAGAAGATGGGCTCCTGGTTTGCCTATGGCGAGGATAAGCTCGGCAACGGTCGCGAGGCCGCCAAGGCGTTCCTGCGCGAACACCCCGATTGCGCCGACGAGATTGAGCATAAGGTCCGCCTCGCCTGTGGACTTGAGTTTGATGACGATGCTCCGTCCGAGGTCGAGCTGACCGATCAGCCTGCGCCTGAGGAGTTTGACGAGCTTTACGCCATCGATGGTTCCGCCATGCTCGATGATGACGACGAGTAGCGGTTACGCTCATGTCGTATACGGTGACCGAGGCTACGGTCGTCTTTCCCGATAAGAAGTCGGCCTCCTCGTTCTCGAGCGGGTATGCGTCCAAAAAGCCTTGCGCGCATATCGATTGTGAGCTTGAGGGCGGTTTTGAGCGGTCCATTTGGATTCCCGTGCGGGTTGCGCGCCTGTTTGTCAAAAACCGCCCCGATCTTCCCTGCGATTGGGACAACTTTCGTGAGGCGGTGCAGCTCATCGAGCGTAAATGTGCACTTACCATGGTGACTGAGATGTTATCGCGCCGCGACCATGCGACGGGTGAGGTCCGTGACAAGCTGGCTCGCTACGGCTTTCACCAGCCCGCGATCGATTTCGCCGTCGAGCGCGCCACCGAGTATCGCTTTTTAGACGAGAACCGCTTTTGCTCGTACTTTATCGAGGAACGCAAGCGGCGCGGTTGGGGACAGCGTAAAATCGAGACCGAGCTCAAGCGCCGTCATGTCGTGCTCGATGACATTCCCGGTTATCCCGAGGAATATTTTGCCGTCGAAGACGATTTGGCGCGTGCGTCAGCCCTGCTCGCCAAGCGGCGTGTTCCAGAGACGCGCGGATTCGAAAAACTGGTTCGGTTTTTGATGGGCAAGGGCTTCTCGTATCACATCGCCGCCGATGCCGTTAAGGCACGCCTCGATGCCGAATGCGAGGAATGTGCGCTTTAGGCGTATGCGTTTTGTGGCCCTGCCGTTCACCGTGTTTTAGCCGCCGTGCTGGGGCCATTTATTTGACAGTTGTTGTGGTTCAACGTACGATAAACACTGTCATTTGCTTTGTGATATGTGCTCATCTGTGATGAGTTTGTTTATATGTTTATCTGTATCCGACCCGCATAAGCTGCGCCCATATTACTCAAATGTCGCGAGCCGTTCGTAAGGACGGTTCGCTTTGTTGTGTAACGAATCCATAAAAAGGAGTGAGCATGCCTATCATCGCAGCGCTCGTTGGCATCGTTTTGGGTGCTATCGCCGCCATTGCCTACATGCGCACCGCCAAGCAGGGTAGTCTTTACGAGGCCGACGAAAAGATTCAGTCGGCACACGCACAGGCTGAGTCCCTGATCGGTGATGCTAAGCGTCAGGCCGAGACCCTCAAAAAAGAGGCTCTGCTCGAGGCTAAAGAGGAAATCATCAAGAATAAGCAGGCCGCCGAGGCCGAGGACAAGCAGCGTAAGAACGAGATTCGTACGCTCGAGAACCGCGTGATGCAGCGCGAGGAATCCCTTGATCGCCGCAACGACGCTCTCGACAAGCGCGAGCATCAGCTGTCCAGCCAGGCCGGTCAGGTCGAGAAGCGCTCCCGTGAGCTCGAGGAGCTCTGCGCAAAGCAGACCTCCGAGCTTGAGCGTATCGCCGACCTTACCCGCGAGGACGCCCACAAGGAGCTCCTCGATAAGGTTCGCGGCGAGGTCACCCACGAGGCCGCCACGATTATTCGCGAGTCCGAGCAGCAGGTTCGCGCCGAGTGCCACAAGACCGCCCAGGAGATTCTGTCCCTGGCGATTCAGCGCTGCGCTGCCGACCACACTGCCGAGGTCACCGTTACCTCCGTGCACATTCCCTCTGATGACCTCAAGGGCCGTATCATCGGTCGCGAGGGTCGCAACATCCGCACCTTCGAGCAGGTTTCCGGCGTCAACCTCGTGATCGACGACACGCCCGAGACCGTTGTTCTTTCGAGCTTCGACCCGGTCCGTCGTGAGACCGCCCGTGTCGCCCTCGAGAACCTCATCGCCGACGGCCGCATTCACCCTGCCCGCATCGAGGAGATGTATCACAAGGCTGCCGACCTGGTTCAGCAGCGCGTGCGCGAGGCTGGCGAGCAGGCTGCCTTCGATACCGGCATCCACGACCTGCACCCCGAGATAGTCAAGACCCTTGGTGCTTTGCGCTACCGTACCTCGTTTGGTCAGAACGTGCTTCAGCATTCCCTCGAGGTCTCTGATCTGTGCGGCGTGATGGCTTCCGAGCTTGGCCTGGACGTTGTGACCGCCAAGCGCGCCGGTCTGCTTCACGACCTGGGCAAGGCAATTGACCACGACGTCGAGGGCCCGCATGCCGTCATCGGCGCCGAGCTCGCCCGTCGTTATGGCGAGAAGCCCGTTATCGTCCACGCTATTGAGGCTCACCATGCCGATGTCGACCCCAACACGGTGCTCGACGTCCTGGTACAGGCTGCCGATGCCGTCTCCGCCTCTCGCCCCGGTGCCCGTCGCGAGTCTGCCGAGAACTACATCAAGCGTCTTGAGAAGCTCGAGGAGATCGCCAACTCCCATGACGGCGTCGAGCGTACCTATGCCATGCAGGCTGGTCGCGAGGTCCACGTCATGGTTCAGCCGGACAAGATCTCCGATGCCCAGTCCACGGTTCTGGCTCACGATATCGCCCATCAGATCGAGGAAGAGATGGAGTATCCCGGTCAGGTGCGCGTCGTCGTGATTCGCGAGAGCCGCGCTGTCGATATCGCTAAATAACATGAGCGACGCGAACGAGCTCATCTCATTTATCGCGTCGATGTCGGGGGAGGGCAACCTTCGCGTCGAGGAGAACCTTGGCGAGGGGTATGTCCGCCTCCGCGTTTCGGAGGCCGAGCGGCGCCAGGCAAAGCACGACATTCAGCATGTCGAGGATATCGTCATCGAAATGCTCCGTAATGCTCGCGATGCCGGCGCCGACAAGGTCTATCTCGCCACGACCAAGGAAGATGGCGTCCGCACGCTTGTCTTTCTGGATAACGGCTCGGGTGTTCCGCAGGATATGCAAGAGCGAATCTTCGATGCTCGCGTTACCTCAAAGCTCGAGAGCATGAAGATGGACCGTTGGGGCGTTCACGGTCGTGGCATGGCATTGTTTTCGATCAAGCAGAACACCGACGAGGCCCGTGTGGTCACGTCCGGCGTCGATCTTGGTTCAGCCTTTAAGGTGAGCGTTGCGGCCGACCGCCTTAGTGAGCGTGCCGATCAGTCCAGCTGGCCCCAGGCCGTCAAGGATGAGGACGGACGTTATGTCTGTGCTCGCGGTCCGCATAATATTATTCGCGCTACTTGTGAGTTTGCGCTCGAGGAGTTGCGTGGTTGCGATGTCTATCTGGGCTCTCCGTCTGAGATTGCCGCTACCCTCTACGCTCAGGCATCTACCCGGCTCGATACGTCGCGTCTTCTGTTCATCGATGATGAATGCGAGCTTCCGGTTGTCGATCGTTTAGGCCTTGCCTCCGATGCCGAGGACTTTATCCGTATCTGCTCGGGTTTGGGTCTTGAGATGTCCGAGCGCACGGCCCATCGCATTTTAGCAGGGCAGATTAAGCCCGTTCGCGGTGTGACCGCGCGTCTGCTGCGCGAGCGTGATTCGTCCTCGCATGCGCCGGCTCCTGTCGATCTCGCGAAGGATCGTCGCGGGCTACGTATTGCCAAGGATGACATGGCACAGTTTTCGCGTGCTGTGGAGCGCGACTTTAATGACCTTGCCGCCCGGTACTATCTCAACCTTTGCGGCGACCCAAAGATTCGCGTTTCGCGTGATCGAATCACCGTGACCTTCGATCTTGCCAAAGAGGAATAGTGCCTTTACCGAGTCCACTTGGTACGATAAAGTTATTGCAGTTAAAACGTACTTTTAAACGCAGGAGTTTCTTCATGGATTGCCTGAAGGTATCAAGCAAATCATCGCCCGCGTCCGTTGCCGGCGCCATCGCCGGCATGGTCAAGGATGGTGTTCCCGTCAACATCCAGTGTGTCGGTGCCGGTGCTGTCAACCAGGCCATTAAGGCCGTTGCTATCGCGCGCGGTTTTTTGATTCCAACCGGTTTTGATATATCCTGCGCGCCTGTGTTCTCCGACATCCTCATTAACGGGGAGTCGCGCACGGCCATCCGCCTTTCTATCTACGTTCACCAGATCAATCGAGCTGCTATGGATAACGTCGTCATGGATGATGTTAAGCCTGTGGCATAGCTTCTGCTTGCCTCGTTTCGCTCCCCATCGTTAGGACTTATGCACATGGACCAGCGTTCCGTACGCGATATTCTTGCCGGTAAAACCTACTTTATCCGCACCTTTGGCTGTCAGATGAATCAGCACGACTCCGAGCGTGTGAGCGGTCTGCTTGATTCGTATGGCTGCCTCATGGCGCTCGATCCCGCGCATGCCGATATCGTTGTCTTCATGACATGCTGTGTGCGTGAGGCCGCCGATACTCGCCTGTACGGTCAGTGCAATTCCTGCAAAAGCCTGCCGCCTTCGCCTTCGGGCAAGCGTGTGGTTGCCGTGGGCGGCTGCATCGCGCAGCGTGATGGCGAGGGCCTGCTCACCAACGTCGATAACGTCAATGTTATCTTTGGCACGCATTCCATCGCGCATGTGGCCGAGCTCATTGCCGAGGCGTTCCTTGATGGTAAGCGTCATATCCGCACCAATGAGCATGAGGATACGGATGCCATGAGCATGCCGTGGCATCGCGAGACCCAGTATCACGCTTGGGTGCCCATCATGACGGGCTGCAATAATTTCTGTACCTATTGCATCGTTCCGTACGTGCGCGGTCGCGAAAAGAGCCGTCCCTTCGAGGAGATTGTCGACGAGGTGACTGGTTTGGTGCGCCAGGGCGTGCGTGAGATTACGCTGCTGGGCCAAAACGTTAACTCATATGGTCGCGATCTGTTTGGTAAGCCGCGTTTTGCCGATCTGCTGCGTGCCGTGGGCGATACGGGTGTGGAGCGCATCTTCTTTACGTCTTCGCATCCCAAGGATCTGCTGCCCGAGACCATCGACGCCATGGCCGAAACGCCTGCCGTTATGCCGCAGCTGCACTTGGCCGTCCAGTCAGGTTCGACACGGATCCTCAAAGAGATGAATCGCCGTTATACACGCGAGGACTATCTGGGCCTGGTCGATCGCATCCGCAACCGTATGCCCGATATTGCGCTCTCGACCGACATTATCGTTGGCTTCCCGGGCGAGACTGAAGAAGACTTTGAGCAGACGCTCTCACTTGCCGAGACGGTCCGCTATGCTCAGGCCTATACCTTCATCTATTCCAAGCGCGCCGGTACCCCGGCCGCCGAGATTGACGATCCTACGCCGCATGAGGTTATTCTCGAGCGTTTCAACCGCCTGGTTAAGGTTATCGAGACCACGGCACACGAGTATAACCAGGGTGAGCTTCACACTGTGGTGCCGGCGCTCATTGAGGGAACGAGTAAAAAGAACGATGCGGTCCTGCTGGGCAAGAGTCCCAAGAATCAGACCGTGCATGCGCCTATCCCCGAGGGTTACAGCATCGATCAGCTTGTTGGCAAGATCGTTGATGTTGACGTTGACGTTGCCAAGACCTGGTATTTGTCCGGCTCCGTTGTGGGCGAGCCGCGCTAATGGTTTCTTCCGGGGCAGGTCTTTCCGCCGTTGCGATCGTCGGTCCGACGGCGGTTGGTAAGAGTGATGTTGCCGACCGTTTGGCCGCTCGTCTTTCGTCCGAAGTGCTGTCGTGCGATGCGATGCAAATCTATCGCGGCATGGACATCGGCACCGCAAAGATGGCGCCCAATGAGTGTACGGCGCCGCTGCGTCTCGTCGACATTGTAGAGCCGGGTGTGGCATATTCTGCTGCGCTTTATCAGGCTGACGCTCGCGCGCATGTTGAACGTCTCCTTGGTTCGGGTTGCCTGCCGGTTTTTTGCGGAGGTACGGGGCTGTATCTTAAGGCTGCCCTTGATGAGATGGATTTTCCCTCGGGCGAGCTTGAGGACGATCGTCGCGCGGGGTATCAGGAACTTGCCGAGCGCATAGGCGAGGAAGCGCTGCACGCGCTGCTTGCCGAGCGTGACCCCGAGTCCGCTGCGGTCATCCACCCCCATAATGTTCGTCGCGTGATTCGCGCGCTCGAAATGCACGATGATGGAGTGTCCTACGCGCAGCAAAAGTCTCAGTTTAGTGTTCCGCGCGAGCATTATCATGCTCTGTGGTTTGGTCTGACGCGCAATCGCGAGGTGCTCTACGAGCGCATTAACCTGCGCGTCGATCTGATGTTTGAGCAGGGCCTTGTCGATGAGGTCCGCGGTCTTATGGACCAGGGACTGGGAGATGCCCTGACGTCGATGCAGGCAATTGGCTATAAAGAGATCATTGATGCTTTCAATGGCGTGATTTCTATGGATGAGGCTCGCGAACTCATCAAGATGCGTTCGCGTCGCTATGCCAAACGTCAGCTTTCGTGGTTTAAACGCGATGACCGCATCGTGTGGTTCGATATGGATGAATGTACGATCGATGAGGTCGTTGAGGAAATCCTGCATCGTATTGAGGCTGCCTAATGGCCCGTTTCCCCCTTGTTCCCACGGCACCCGAGCCCGAGCGTGCCATATTAGTTGGTGTTGAGTGGCGCGACAATGCGTGGCCGCTCGATCGTTCGCTTGACGAGCTTGAGCGCCTAGCCCATACGGCTGGCGCCCAGTGTGTGGCGCGTTTGTCACAGCGTTTGGTAAAGCCGTATCCTAAATCGTTTATCGGTTCCGGTAAGGTTGAAGAGCTGTACGGCCTGGTACATCGCATGGATGCCGATGTCGTTATTTTTGACGACGACCTGACGCCCTCGCAGCAATCCTATTTGGAGAAAGCCGTGGGCGAGCCGGTAAAGATTATCGATCGTACAGCACTGATCCTGGATATCTTTGGCCTGCATGCTCAGACGCGTGAGGGACGCCTACAGGTACAGCTGGCACAGCTTCAATATTTGTTGCCTCGTCTGCGTGGCATGTGGAGTCATCTCGCCAAGGAACAGACGCGCGGCGGCATCGGCTCACGCTTTGGTCAGGGCGAAAGTCAGCTCGAGGTCGACCGTCGCCTCATTCGTAATAAGATCGCTGCGCTTCGTCGTGAGCTCAAGCAGGTTGAACAGCGTCGCGATGTTCAATCTAAGAGCCGCATTGAGTCACCGGCGTTTCGCGTCGCGTTAGCCGGTTATACCAATGCCGGTAAATCGACGTTGCTCAATCGTCTGACCGGCTCTACGGTACTTTCTCAGGACAAGCTGTTTGCTACGCTCGACCCGACGACGCGTTCGTATCGTCTGCCCGGCGGTCGCGGCATGACGATTACCGATACCGTCGGCTTTATTCAAAAGCTGCCGCATGGTCTGGTCGATGCCTTTAAATCGACGCTGTCCGAGGTGTTGGGTGCCGATCTAATTCTCAAAGTCGTAGATGCGTCTGACGAGGACTATGAGCGACAGCTTGAGGCTGTCGACCGCGTGCTTGATGAGATCGGTGCCGGAGAGCGCCTAACGCTGACCGTATTCAATAAAATCGATCTTCTCGATAGCGTCGATCGATTGAGTTTCCGTCGTCGTTATCCGGAAGCTGTTCTGTTCTCGGCCCAAACGGGCGAGGGGCTCGACAATCTCGTCGATCGCATTGCTCGCGAGGCGGCCGCCACCGATGTGCTGCTTTCCGCCGACATTCCATATCGTGAAGGTGCACTCATCACAGTCGTGCATGAGCAGGGGACCCTTTTGCACGAGGAATATCTTGAGGATGGCGTTCGTATTGTGGCGAAACTGCCGGCTCGTATTGCACCTCGGCTTGAGCGTTATCGCACCGAGTAGGCGAGCTCCAAAATGCCCAGTATGATGGGCTGATGTAGCAGATAAAAGGGGAGTGCATGACGTCCAAGGCTGGCGAGCGCCGGCAGGGGGTTGGCGTAGGCCCAGCTTGGAGCGGGATGTTCGCATCTTTGAGCAGTGCGCGCAGCAAAGTATCCTGTGAGGTACATGAATATGAATGGGATGATTGGATAATAGTCGCCTGAAACAAACCGGGGGCCGGGAAATCCTAGCCACGCCAAATAGGGGAATGAATAGGTCGATTTCGGGATGCCCCATGTCGCCGCGAAGAGAGCGAGGCATATCGCAATGCCCCACGTGCTGGGCACTTTCTTAAGTATCGGTCGTGCTGCGGCTGCCACAGCGGTACACGCCGCCATGCAATAAATGATGCCAAAGTTCACTGAATCGTCGACCGATACGAGCGTTGTTGCGATCCAGACGACCAAAGCTGCGGCAGCGTACTTGGCCGCTCGTTTGGCATTGTTGCGTGAGAGCGTGCACATCCAACCTGCGATAAACAAAAATACCCAGCTGATGCTGGCGCGCCAGATGTCTTGAAAGACGGTCTGGGTAAACCAGGGCATATCCCAGTCGTACAAGTAGGCGAGATCATAGCAAGCGTGAAAACCTGCCATTGAAATCATCGTAAACCCGCGGACGGTATCAAAGATGGTGATGCGTTTTTGCATTACGAGAACCGGCGCATCAAGCCGACGACTTTGCCCAAGATAACGGGATTCGTTGCATAGATAGGCTCCATGGTGTCATTCTCAGGCTGCAGGCGTACGCGTCCCTGCTCCTTGTAGAACGTCTTGACGGTCGCTGAACCATCAATCATGGCCACGACAATTTCGCCATTCATGGCACTCTTTTGTTCACGGACGATGATGTAATCGCCATTGAAGATGCCGACATTGATCATTGAGCTCCCATGCACCTCAAGGATAAAGGAACCCTGATCAGTGGCGATTTCGGTCGGGATAGTAAACGTGTCTTCGATATTCTGCTCGGCCAGAATGGGGATCCCAGCCGCGACGCGACCAACGAGCGGTAGCGAGACCGTTCCACGAGGTGCGGTGGGCTCGTCAGATTTAGAAATTGAGACAGAGGAGCCGTCCTCGTTAAAGAGTTCCAGGGCGCGCGGTTTGGTGGCATCGCGCTTGAGTAGCCCGCGCGCCTCCAGGGCAGAGAGATGGGCGTGCACGGTGCTGGGGGAGGAAAGGCCCACGGCAGAAGCCATCTCGCGCACGCTGGGCGGATAACCCTTCTCCTGCTGATATTCCTTGATGAAGTCGTAAATTTGCTGCTGACGCTTGGTAATTTTGCGAGCCATCAGGGCATCCTCTCTACCCATGTCAAACAAATGTTCGAATTTTGCTTGACAGGAACAACTGTTCGAAGATAATAATAACCGAACATTCGTTCTCGCGCTAGACATTTTTGTCCGCGCGGCTTGATAAAACTGTTCTCAGCAAAACACGCGAGAGGAGAACATGATGAACGCAACGAATATGGTCCAGGGAAACCTCGCCCTTAAGCTCGAGACGCCTGCAGAACCCACTTTTACGGTTGTTCAGGGTGGCCGCTCCGGCTTTCAGCCTTTGACCGTAAAGCCTGCTCGCAATCAGCAGGCTGTAGTCACGCCGGTCCGCGTTGCCCTGAAGGTTCCGACGATTGTCGCCGTTGCCGTTGCGCTTACGCTCCTCTTTGTCCTCGCTACGTCGGTCTTTAGCGCTCGTCACGCCGCGTATGCCGAGTCCGTTTCCAACGTTACCTACGAGACCATTCGCGTTCAGCCTGGCGATTCTCTTTGGTCGCTTGCCGAGGAATATCCAATCGAAGGCCTTTCCACGCAAGAGACTTCCGACATGATCCGTAACGTCAATCATCTGGAGCATGGTTCGCTCGCCGCCGGTGCGCATCTTAAGGTTCCTGCTCGTTCGTAATCTTTATCGCGCTGCGCATGGTACCCTTGTTATCGTTTAAGAGGAGGTACCATGCGCTGTCCCAAATGCGGTAAGGCACATACCCGCGTCGTTGATTCTCGTATGCAGGAGTCAAATAACACCATTAAGCGCCGTCGCGAATGTTGCTCGTGTAACTATCGCTTTACAACGTTTGAGCGATGCGAAGACCCAATCGAGGTCATTAAGTCGGACGGAACCAAGCAGCGGTTCGATCGCAATAAGCTGCTCGTCGGCTTGATGCGCGCCACCATCAAGCGCGATATCGACACTAAGAAGCTCAATGAGATTATCGATGACATCGAGGTCGAGCTGCGCTCTCGCACGCTGACGGCCGTCACGTCCCATGAGTTGGGTGACATGGTGCTCAAGCGCTTGGCCAAGATCGACAAGGTGGCGTACATCCGCTTTGCCTCGGTCTACCGTGATTTCAAAGACGTCGATGAGTTTCTGCAAGAGCTCGACAAGCTAAGGTGATTCCATGTTCAACATTACCGTTAACATAAAGCGTCTCGACCCCACCGTCGAGCTTCCCAAATACGCCCATCCCACTGATGCCGGCTTGGATCTGCGCTCCAACGAGGACTGCGTCCTGAAGCCCTTCGAACGCCGTCTGGTCTCTACTGGGCTGGCCATCGCCCTGCCCGATGGCTACGCCGGCTTCGTCCAGCCCCGCAGCGGCTTGGCCATTAAGCAGGGCCTGTCTATAGTCAACACGCCGGGCCTCATTGACGCCCACTACCGAGGAGAACTCAAGGTTATCCTCATTAACCTGGATCCCTCCAACAACATCCAAATCAACAAAGGCGACCGCATAGCCCAACTTGTCATCCAAGAAGTCCCCACGGTCAACCTCATAGAAGTAGAAGAACTAGACGAAACCGACCGAGGCAACGGAGGCTTCGGCTCCAGCGGCGTCGCCTAGGGGCGCTCGTATCCCTCCCGCCCGGGGCTTACCTATATCATTCCATGCTCAAACATTCTCGCGTCGCTTCGTTCGCTGCGAAACTGCGCGTGGAACGATATTGGTAAGCCCCGGGCGGGCGGCTACTCGCTTGAAACAATATTTACTTTTCTAGTAAGCCGATGCGACAAAGGGGCTGTCCCTTTGTCGCATCGGCTTACTGTATTTTTATTTTCTGTTTTACCTTTGCAGGTTCTAATGGAGGGGATTCTGAAGTAGCTGCTAGTAAGTAAACGCAGCCGCTCTGCCGGAGCCGCCCTTATATCGTTCCACGCGCAGTTTCGCAGCGAAGCGAGAATGTTTGAGCATGGAATGATATAAGGGCGGCTCCGGCAGAGCGGCGGACATTCGACTAGCGGATATGCGCGGGCTTTCCGCCCCAGTAGAAGCGGCAGAAGGCTCGTTTGCGCTTTTGGGGTTTGCCTACGAGCTCCATGGTTGCGATGGCGATGTCTTTGGCAGCGTGAGGGCGGCGTAGCACTTCGCCGTTGATGAGTAGGGCTTTGAGTGATTCGGGATGGTCGTGCAAGTGACGTAGGGTTACGATGAGTTCTCGTGCGGTGGTGACATGCATGCTGGCGCCCATGCCGGTGAGCATCGTGGTGTTGGCCTTTTCCTGACCGTATGATTTGCCCAGCAGAATCATCGGCAGATGCGCGCACAGGCACTCAGTGACGGTGAGTCCGCCCGATTTGAGGATTGCCAGGTCGCAGCCGTGCATGAGGGCCGCCATGTCGTCCACGTAGTCTAGAACCGTGACGTTTTCGAGCTTCATGGCGTCGAAGAGCGTCTTGAGTCGGGTGGCGTATTCTTTATCCTTGCCCGGTAAAAAGACAAAGTGCATGTCCTCAAAGCTGCGTAAGAAGGGGAGCGTGTGGTCCATCGCGGCGCGGAAACGCACGTATGGTTGGGGTAAACTGGCACCGGCCATCACCAATACGACGGTTTTGTCTATGGGGAGATTGAACTTGCTGAGCTCATCTTCGCGTTTGTAATCTGAATCGAAACCGGCTCGGATGGGGATGCCTGTAATGCGGATTTTGGTCTCGGGAACCTTACGGGGGCGAAGTGTCTCGGCCATAAATTCGTTGGCTACGCAGAACAGGTCGGTGTCCTTGTGGGGCCAAAAGCCTTCGACTTCATAGTCTGTTGGTACGCAGATGACTGGGTAATCGATACCCGTGATGACGCGGGCGCCCACAGCAACATTGGCTGCCGTAATGTGTGTTGCAACCACGGCCATGGGCCTGCGGGTGCGGACATAATCGTTGAAGGCGGGGAACATAATTCGCGACCATGCCGTGCCGCCACCCCAGAGCAGATGTCCCGTAAACGTATATCGCCAGGTTAGGTCATATATGGGGCGCGTGGCGCCGGTAAACGAAGCTGCTGTTTTATTACCATCGAACCTAATGCGTCCAAAATCGAGGATATCCAGGACTTCAATCTCAACATCCTCAGGGATTCCCTTGGTGCCGCGGATAAGATCAAATGCTTGTGCAATCGCGTTGGCGGCGGCTTTGTGGCCCGATCCAACCGATGCGTGCACAATGGTTACTAGGGGTTTTTGTGCAGGTGAAACGGTCATTTGCTCCGGTTGGGGAGTGCTTTGCGTGGGCAGGGGAGCGTCGTTGCTCGTCTGCGTTTGATCCATCGATAACTCCCCTTCAGCTTTGATACGCGATTTATCATTGTAGTGCATGAGTGTCATGTTCACGTAAATTTGGGTATGAGCGCAAAGAACGCCAATCTTTCGACAGGAGGTCTCTTCATGACTACCGATCAGCCGATCGATGTTGCGATTATCGGTGGCGGCCCCGCGGGCTATGCTGCCGCCATTTACGCTGCGCGTGCCAACCTAACGACGACTGTGATTGAGCAGGGCATGTCGGGAGGGCAGATTGCCACAACCAATGAGGTCGAGAACTATCCGGGTATTCCGCTCTTGAGTGGCGCCGAACTCGGCGAGCGTTTTCAGCAGCATGCAGAGGGCCTGGGAGCACAGGTTACATGGAGCATGGTTACGGGTATCGATTACGATGCCGATACAGCGCTGTTTACGGTGCATCATGATATGGGCGATACGCTGGCCTCGAGTGTTATCGCTTGCATGGGTGCTACGCCGCGATCTGCTGGTTTTGTTGGCGAGGATACGTATCGCGGTCGCGGTGTTTCGTATTGCGCGACGTGCGATGGCATGTTCTTTCGCGGTAAACAGGTCTTTGTCATCGGTGGCGGCAATGCCGCCTGCGAGGAAGCCCTGTTCTTGTCAGAAATCGCCAGCAGTGTGACCATCGTGCTGCGCCGCGACCAGTTTCGTGCGCCTGATGGTGTTGTCCAGAAAGTACTCGCAAAAGACAATATTACAGTTAGGTACCAAACTAGTATTGTGGAGCTATCGGGCGAAGCGATGCCAACGACGATTACCTTTAAGGACAATGCATCCGGCGAGACTCATACCGAGTCATTTGAGCCTGGCTCGTTTGGCATTTTTGTCTTTACCGGCACGCAACCCCATACCGAGCTTGTTGAGCATCTAGTCGATCTGGCGCCTGATGGCGGCATTCTGACTGATGAATCCATGGCCACCCGCACGCCTGGCTTATTTGCCGCTGGCGATATCCGTTCCAAGCGTTTACGCCAAGTTGTGACCGCCGTTTCGGACGGAGCCATAGCGGCAACCAGTGCATATGCATTTCTCCGCGGATAAGTACGATAATATATCTTATGTAAGGTTGTTATCAATTAACAAATGGCGGGACGATACATCAGTGCACTGTCCCGCCAATTTTCTTGCCGGTTACGTGGTATGCAAAACTAGATAACGTAGAATACAATATAGAAAATGAACGGAGGACCTTTATGAATCACGTTAAACACGTTATTCCGATGTCTGATTCGTCGGTCAGCATTAAGCCCGAGGATATTCAGCCCACTGTGCTGCCCGATGCATTTATTCAGTCCGATATCGTACGCAAACTTAATACGTTGAGTCTGCCGCGCTATGACCAGTTGCCCAATGTGACGCTCTACCGCGATCAGGTTATTGAGTATGTTGCGCTGTGGATGGAGCCGCTGTTCATTTGCGTTGAGCAGCCTATCATTACGCCATCGATGATCAATAACTACGTAAAGGTCGGCCTAGTGCCTGCTCCGGTCAAAAAGCAATATGGCCGCGAGCAGATTGCGCGTCTCATCGCCATTTGTATCTTTAAGCAGGTGCTGCCCATCGCTGCGGTCCAGGCGCTCTTTAATATTCAGCGTTTGAGCTACGATGCTCCGACGGCTTTCGATTATGTAGTCAATCAACTTGAGGCATCGATTCGTGCGGCGTTTTCCGTCGAGCAGACTCCCGTGCCCGATACGGCGCATCAGGTAACGCGTGAGTCGCTGCTTGTGCGTAGCGCGGTATCGTCCTTCGTTTCGAAGGCTTACTTGATGAGCTATCTCAAGTTCAACGGGTTTAATAGCTAGCCGACGTATAAAACGGGCGGTACAAAGAGCCATCTGTCGCTTTGTACCGCCCGTATTTTTGCTTGATTGGACTTTATTTGCCCGAAGCCACGCCCATGCCGTAGCCGATAATGAGCCCATGCATTTCGGCATAGTATGAATCTAGCCCGTTACAGGGCATGATGATGGTTTTGGAGCCGGGCCAATGCTCGACTATGCGGTCAGTAAGCGCTTGGGCTCCAGCTTCGTTCTCAACGTGATCGATGACGACCTCGCCGCCCGTAAAACCCTCGGCTTCCATGGTATCGATGATCTTGTTGAGCATCTTCTTTTCGCCACGCGTGTGCCCGACGAGTTCGATTTTACCGGCCTCGCTCGCCGTGCCCAAAATGCGGATATTGAGCTTGTTGGCAATAACGCCGGCTGCCTTAGGGATACGTCCGGCTTTGGCGAGGTTTTCGTAATTGCACAAGCTGAAGAGGATTTTGCTGTTCTGCTCAAGGCTATCGAAGTATGCGCAAGCTTCCTCGAATGAGACATCCGGATTGCTTGCAAGATAGCGGTCGAACAGCAAGAAAATGAGGTCCATTTTGCCGCCAGCTGCGCGTGAATTGACTAAATGAATCTGTCGGTCGGGCTCCTCGGCAAGAACCATATCGCGAGCCATGGCTGCCGCGTTGTAGCTGCCCGACACGCCCTCAGAGATGGGCATGCAGATCGTCTTGTCGGCAAGCCTGAAGAGTTCGGCCCACTCCCCTACGCTTGGACAGGCGCTCGAAGAAGCGCTCGACTCCGCCTGCACGGCGCAATTGAGCTCGTGAACATCGAGCGAGAGGTCGTCAACGAATTCACGCTCCCCCACTCGGATCTTAAGGGGTGCAAATGCAAAGGTGGTATGAGGTGCGGTTGGTTGCCAATCGCGAAGATTGCAGCTCGAATCGGAGATGAGTGCCCAGCTCATTGAGGGTCCTTTCTAATTGTTCCCCAACAATTATAGCCATCTTTTTGATTGTTTGGACGGCTATCTAGTTTTGAATACTAGATAGCCGTCCTGATCTTATGGCAAACGGTAGGGGCAAAAAGAATGGGCCTCGTGATTCAAGATCGCGAGGCCCACGTTCGTTCGCTGTAGTACCAAATTAGTAGCGAACGAAAATGTAATTGTTGTTCATGCCAGCGGCAACGGAGCTGATGATGACGCCCGTCTTGTAGTCGGAAGCATGGATCATCTGGCCGTTACCAATGTAGATGCCGGTGTGGTAAGAGTTAACCACGACGTCACCAGGCTGGGGATCGGACACGCGGGTCCAGCCCATGAAGGTACCCGTGGTGCCAAGGCGGCAATAACGGCCGGTGAGGCAATAGCTCACAAAGCCGGAGCAGTCAAAGCTGTTCGGTCCAATACCGCCCCAAGAATAAGCATAACCGAGCTTGCTGTAGGCGCGCGAAACAACGGTACCACCGTCAACGGACTGGCTCGGTGCGGAAGGCGTCGGAGCCGGAGCGGGCGTCACGGGCTGCGGCGTGGGAGCAGGAGCGGGCGCGGGCGCAGGCGTGTTGCCGCCGCCGTTGTTGGTCGTACCGCCACCATTGTTGGTGTTCTCGGTCGTACCGGCGGTGTCATTGCTCACCGTGGCCTTTTCGGCGGTGCTGGCATTAATGCCAGCCTGCAGCGCAGCGTTGGCCTCGGCCTCGGCAGCAAGCTCGGCCTGCAGCTGCGAATCCAGGGAGTTCACGACACTCTGGGCCTCAGCCTGCTGGCCGGGTGCAGCGGCACCACCACGCCCAGCGGCACGACACCCGGCGCCAGTGCCGGCACCGAGGGAGACGCAGGCGAGGGAAAGATGTTCAACATCGTCCTCACCGCACCCTTTACCGGCTTTGACCCCCTGCGCACAAACGACAGTGCCTCCACCTATGTCAACGCTCAGATCTATGAGACCCTGTACCGCATCAACCCGGAGACCGGTGCGTATGATCCC
>CALBBA010000286.1 GCA_937926755.1 uncultured Collinsella sp. | reverse complement strand
GTAGTCGATAAAGCCGGGGAACCACAGCGACCCCGATGCACTCGCCGCGCGCTCAAAGACAACTGTTTGCCAAAGTGCCCACAGTGCAAAAAGACCCGCCAACGAGTAGCCGGCAACGCCGCGCCAGGTGGGCGGTTGCGGGAGCGATGATTCGGCCTCTGGGATTATCTGCTTCAACAACTCGTCAAGAAAACCAGCGGCCTGTCCACCAAAGGGCTCGGCATCGCGCACGGTACCGTCGCATACCCAGGGGCTCAGCTCGCGATTCCAGTTGAGGCTGCCAATGCCGACAAGCGTGAAGGGCGGGCAGTTGAGCTCTCGGCAGCGTTCATAAACCTCCGTGCCGTCGCCCATGACCACGGAAAGATAGATGACTGGTGCGCTTTCGGCATGCTGTGCATGAACGGTTATCTGCTTTTGATGCGCTTCCATGACGGGCTTCTCTCAGTGTTGTGATATCGGCAGCCCCAATTGTCGCACGCCAACGTATGCCGGTTGGGCTAGACCAAAGACAATCTCGTGCATCCCCTGCGGACGCATATGGAAAACGCCACCGCCGGAGGGGAGCTCGGCGGTGGCGTTGTTAAACGGTGCTGGGGCTCGGGGCCTTCGCGGGAGCTGCCATGTGCGCAGAGGCGTCTAAGAACGCTTACGGCTCGCCATGGTGCCTGCGGCGATAGCGGCTGTTCCCGCAAGGACGGTTGCCACGATGGCCGCACCCGAGGTGTCGCCGGTTGCCGCGAGCACGCCGGTAGTCTTGGCTTTCGTGGTTGAAGCCGCAACGGCCTTGGTCGGCTTTGAGCCCTCAGACTTGGGGTTCTGCTTGGACTCCGCGGGCTTGCTTTCTGCGGGCTTGGTCTCGTCGGGCTTGGGGTCTTCCGGCTTGGCTACCTCGGGAGGTGCGATGGTCGTACTTTTGGCGACTGCTTTGATATAGAGGGAGTCGACCGTGGCGTCGCCCGTGCCGATGGCTTGGCCTGCCTCGTAGATGCCGTCACGGAGCTTGCGATAGTCAATGACCTTGCCGCCTTCGGGCGTCTGGATGGCGGCGTTCTCAATCTTGATGGTGCCGATTGTCTTGCCGTCAGCGCTCATGGCACGGGCAAAGATTGCCGCTGTATCTCCTTCGGCCGTTACCTTGCTGCGGATGATCGAGATGACTGCGGGTGTGACGCCCTCGCTGGTCTGGGCGATGATGCCGATGTTCTCGCCTTGGGGTTCGCGCCTCGTCTCGCCATCTTGGTTTTCGCTGTAGGGGATGGGGCCGTCGCCGTTCTCGACATAGCGGGCTATGGCCTTGACAACGGAGTCGCTGATGTAGATGTGGCCGCCCTTCTCGTTGGGTCGATCGTTTCTGGTGGAGAATGCAGCCGAAACCTCGCCTTCCGCAAACGCGTCCACGGTGGAGCCGTTCTTGATGTCGATGTCGCCCCCGTCAGTGATGAGGGCGATGGCCTGGCCGCCGTTCGCGCTGGTACGGACCGCCACGGTCGCGTGATCGAGCGTAACGCCCTTGTGGGCATAGACGCCATATTCAACACCGCTTGCGTCAAGGGAGGCGTTCGTGACCGCGAGACTGCCCTCAGTGTCGACGGCAAGATATCCCTCGGCGTTTGCCTTGACCTGGCTGCCGTCCGAGATGTTGATATTGCCGCCGCTCCAAAGGGCCTCACCATCGGCTGAGCTTGCCTCGACCGTCCCGTCACCCTTGATGGTGAGGTTCTTGTCGGCTCCAATACCCTTGTCCTTGGTAGCCCTGGCGGTGACGGCTCCGCTGTCGTCAATCGTGATATTGCCGTTTGCCCTGATGCCATCCGATGCACCCGTGGCGTTGACGTTGCCCGAACCTTTGATAGCGAGATCACCTCCGGCATTGATGGCATCAAACCCAGTGCTCGTGGCGTTGACGGATCCGGCTCCGTCGATGTTGATATTACCCGTGGAGAGGATAGCGTCCTCAGTAGATGTCACGCTGAGCGTGCCGCCCTCGTTGCCTTGGATATTGAGCTCGGCATTCTCGTTAGTGCCATGAAAAACGTTGATGCTTTCGATCCATTCGGCAGTGACGATGTTGGTTCCCGAGTAATTCACGTTGAGCTTGCCTGCGGCCTGGATCTCGCCGCCGTTATAGTTGTTGAGCTTCAAGTCGTCGGCGCCGTCCCACGACCAGGTACCGGCCTCGTCGCTCGCCGCGGTGTTGTACTTGTTGCCGCCGACCTTGACCCATTCCGCTGCGAGCGAGACGCTCGGCATGAGCAGCGAGCTCACCGTGAGCGCGCACACGGCGCCCGCGACGATGCGGCGCGTCACGCGGCGCCAGCTGCCGTGCGCGAGTCCTATGCGACGGCGAACGTCGGGTTCGGCAACATGGGTTCCGGCGGTAGTGTCATTGCGTTTGGGGGTCGTGAACAAGGCTGCCATGGTTGCTCCCGTTCTCATAGGGCCTATACGACTAGATTCAGCGTATCTGCTGGATGTTGCCGGCGGTAGTGCCGTTTGGAGGGCAAAATGGCCAAAATGGGGGAGAAATAGGCCGCACGCCGGCGCAGGGACCGGCGCTAAAAGAAAAGCGCGGGGCCGCATGGCGACTCCGCGCTTTATTGTTCAGCTTTTGCAGCCTTGCCCTTACGCTACGAAGAAGTAGACGAGGAAGGCAAGGGCCGCGATCCACCCGTCCCGTGCGAAAAAGTGTTTACGAGCGCTTGCGGCTCACCACGGCGCCCGCGGCGATGGCGGCTGTTCCTGCAAGGGCGGCTGCCACGATGGCTGCGTTCGAGGCGTCGCCGGTTGCCGCGAGCTTGCCGGTGGTCTTGGCCCCCGTGGCTGCAACTGCAACGGTCTTGGTCGTCTTCGTGCCCTCGGACTTGAAACCCTCGGGCTTGGTCTCGCCGGGCTTTTCCTCGGGTTTGATCTCCTCGGGAGGCACGATGACCGTGCTCTTGGCGACAGCGGCGTCATAGGGGGAGTTGATTGTGGCGTCGCCCGTGCCGATGGTTTGCCCTGCCTCATAGATAATGCTGCGGCTGTACTCTTGCTCGTAGCGATAGTCAATGACCTTGCCGCCTGCGGGCCTCTGAATGGGAGCGCCCTCGATCTCGATGGTGCCGATCGCCTTGCCGTCCTCGCTCATGGCAAGGGCGAAGATAGCCGCCGTGTCTCCCTCGGCCGTGACCTTGCTGCGGATAATCGAGATGGTCGCGGGCGTGATGCCCTCGCTGGTCTGCGCGAAGATGCCGATGTTCAGGCCCTCGGACTCAGGGATGATTTCGTCGTTCTGGTCTCCGCTGTAGTGATCGGGGCCGCCGCCACCGGTCTCGATATAGCGGGCTATAGCCTTGACAGTGGAGTCGCTGATGTAGATGTGGCCGCCTGACTCGCCAGGGTTGTAGTTTCTGCTGGCGATAGCAGCCGAGAACCCGCCTTCCGCGAGCGCGTCCACGATGGAACCATTCTTGATGACGATGTCGTCCTCGTCAGTGATGAGAGCGATAGTTTGCCAACCGCCGCCCGTGCTTGCACGGACCGTCACGGTCGCGTGGTCGAGCGTGATGCCCTTGCGGCCATAGACGCCATACTCAACACCGCTTGCGTTAAGGGATGCGTTGGTGACCGTGAGACTGCCCTCAGCGTCGACGGCAAGGTCTTCCTGGGAGCTCGCCTCGACCTGACTGCCGCCCGAAATCTCGATGTTGCCATCGGTATAAATCGCCACGTCCTCGATAGAGTTTGCTTCTACCTTGCCACCGCCTTTGATGATGAGGTCACTGCCCGCGGCGATGCCGTAGCCTTCGCCTCCTTTAGCGATCACTGTGCCAGAGGAATCGATGGTGGTCTCGCCCTTGGATTGGATGCCTTCGGTACCGCCCGTTGCATTCACAGTGCCCGAGCCCGTGATAGAGAGATCGCCCTTTGCCTCAATTCCGTCGGAAGAAGTGCTTGTGGTGTTCACAGTGCCTGGGCCAGAAATGGAGAGGTCGCCTGTGGATTTAATTGCATCGGCCTCGGCTGTCACATTGAGCTCATCCGAGCTTTTCGAGCTCGTTATGTTCAGCTCTGCCTTCTGGTTAGTGCCATCCTGCGCCTTGATGGCGGCTCCAGTGTAATCGGGCTCGGTTTTCACGGTGTTTTTGCCCTCGTAGGCAATGTTGAGCTTACCTGCAGCCTGGATCGCACCGCCGTCATAGCCGTTGAGCCTCATGTCGTCGGCGCCATCCCATGACCAGGTGCCGGCGGCGTCTCCCGTGGGCCCCGCGGCCGCTTCGTGGCGGACGCCGCCGACGTCCACCCACTCGGCCGCGAGCGAGACGCTCGGCATGAGCAGCGAGCTTACCGTAAGCGCGCCTACGGCGCCTACAACGATGCGGCGCGTCACGCGGCGCCAGCTGCCGTGTGCGAGCAACGTGCGACGGCGCACGTCGGGCTCGATAAAATGGGCTCCAGAGGTTTTGTCATTGCGCTTGGGGGTCGTGAACAAGGCGGCCATGGTTACTCCCATCCTCATAGGGCCTATGCGATTAAGCCCAGCATATCTGCAGGATGTAGCCGGCGGTAGTGCCGTTTGGAGGGCAAAATGTCCAAAACTTGGGAAGCACAACATCGCGCGTCCGTGCGTTGCCTGGCTTTAAAAGAAAAGCGCGGAGCCGCTCGATGCGACTCCGCGCTTTGGTGTTCTGCTTTGGCAGCTTTGCCGCTACGCTACAAAGAAGTAGACGAGGAAGGCGAGGGCTGCGATCCACATGAGCGGCTTGATCTTGGAAGCCTCGCCCTTAAAGAGCGCGACGACCACGTAGGCGATAAAGCCCAGACCAATGCCGGCAGAGATGGAGTAGGTAAAGGGCACGCCGGCGACAATCATGAACGCCGGGAAACCCTGCGACACGTCGGACCAGTCGATCTCGGAGGCCTCGCTCATCATGAGGTAGCCGACGTAGACCAGAGCACCGCAGGTGGCGGCGCTGGAAACGATGGTGACGATGGGGGAGAAGAACGCGGCGAGGATAAACAGCACGCCGGTGGTGACGGAGGTGAGGCCCGTGCGGCCACCGTCGGCGGCGCCAGAGGTGGACTCGACGAAGGTGGTGATGGAGGAGACGCCCATGAAGCCGCCCACGGCAGCGGCGGCGGAGTCGACGACCAGGATCTCCTTGATGTTCTCGACGTTGCCGTCGTCGGTGAGGAACTCGCCTTGCTTGGCCACGGCCATCGCGGTACCCATGGTGTCAAAGAAGTCGCTCATGAGCAGCGAGAAGGCAACGACGAGCAGCATCGGGTCGGTCAGAACCTTCACGATGGCCATGTTGCCGTCGGCGGTGCTGGCAAACGGGGCGCCAAAGGTCGAGAAGTTGAGCGGGGCGATAAGGCCCTCGGGCGCATGGGTGACGCCCAGCGGGATACCGGCGATAACGGCGACGATGATGCTGATGAGCAGCGAGCCCGGCACGTTGCGGGAAGCCAGGGCAACCGTCACGACGATGGAGATGATGCCGACGATAAAGGTGGGGGAGGCGATGTCGCCCAGGCCGACGAGCGTACCGGCGCCAGCGGTGATGATGCCGGCGTCGCACAGGCCGATCATGGCGATGAACAGACCCAAGCCAACCGAGATGGCGTGGCGCAGGACCACAGGGATGGCATCCATGATGGCCTCGCGCAGGCCGCAAAGGACGAGCAGCAAGATGACGATACCCTCGAGGAAGATAACGCTCATGGCTACGTGCCAGTCACCGCCGCACATGGTGGTGGCGATGCCCGCGATCATGGCGTTGATGCCCAGGCCCGACGCGCAGGCGAGCGGGCGGTTGGCGAAGACGCCCATGCAGATGGTCATGATGCCGGCGCCCAGGCAGGTGGCGCAGGCGAGCGCTCCCGCATCGATGCCGGCGCCCGAGAGCACCGCGGGGTTGACGGCGATGATGTAGGCCATTGCCAGGAATGTTGTCAGTCCGGCGCGAAGTTCGGTCCCGATTGTGGACTTGCGCTCGCTGACGTGAAAAAGTTCGTCCATGCATACCCTTTCCTTGTTCGGCCCCGAGTTTAGGCCGATTGACACGAACTCACTTACTATATCGCCTTTACAACCTTGCTGTTCCTCACATGTTGATGTTCGGCGCTTTGTAGCGGACGGGCGGTATTTTCCGTATGAAAATGTGTGGGTACCGTATACTTAAGCAGTTACAACGACCCCTATGGAGGAACGTATGATTAAAGAGCTCTGCCACGACGAGGCTATTCTGTCCCAGCGTTGCGAGGTCGCGACCGTTGAGGACGAGTCGGTGGCACAGGACCTGATCGATACCATCAAGTCGCTCGACGATGCCGGCTGCCTTGCCGCCAACCAGATCGGCATCACCAAGAAGGTCTGCGTCTACTTGGACGATGCCGGCGAGCCCCATGTGCTCTACAACCCCCGTCTGGTGTTTGGTCTGGGCGCCAGCAAGATGGAGGAGAGCTGCCTGACGCACGAGGAGGTCACCAAGTCCACGCGCTATATCAAGTGCAAGGTCGCTTATGACGTGATCGTCGACGGCAAGATGCGCGAGCGCAAGCAGGACTTTGTGGGCTTCGAGGCACAAATGATTCAACACATGATTGACCACTGTCTAGGAAAGTTGGTCTAAGGGGACCAAAGCACCGCACCTTGCCGCTCAATCGTCGCTCGCGTACCTTAAGTACGCTTCGCTCCTCTTTCGTGGCAACCTGCGGCACTTTGACCCCTTAGACGACCTGCGGGGTCAACTTGGTTGAGTTTATCCTGCTTGAATAGCCCGGGTATGACATTGTTGTCATGTCCGGGCTTTTGTGTTTAGCGCCTTTTTGTTTGGTGACAATAAGCTTAGCAAGAACGTAAGGCTAGGAGGCGCTATGTGCACGAGTATTCGATTTACCGATGATTCCGGCCACATGTATCTGGGACGCAACCTCGACTGGAGCTTTGACTACGGCCAACAGGTTCGCGTGATGCCGCGCGGGTTTCACATTCCGTATTCGTTTATCGACGACGCGACAGCGGCACACGCGGTGATCGGTATGTGCATCGATTACAAGAACTATCCCATGTTTTTCGATTGCGGTAACGATGCGGGTCTGGCTGTGGCGGGGCTCAACTTTCCCGGCTATGCCGAGTATGCCGAGGGCCCGGTTGATGGAAAGACCAACATCGCGGCCTATGAGTTTCCCCTCTGGGTGGCAGCGACGTTCTCGACGGTCGATGAGGTCGAGGCCGCGCTGCACGATACGGTGATTGTCGCCAAATCTGCCGGAGAGGGGCTGGGCGTGTCGCTGCTCCATTGGATTATCGGCGACGGCCGGCGTAGCATCGTGGTCGAGATGATGGCTGACGGCCTGCATGTATACGACGATCCGGTCGACACCCTTGCCAATCAGCCCACCTTCCCGTGGCACATGGAAAACCTGCGCACCTATATCACGGCCACAAGCGATTTTCCGCAGACGGCGACATGGCGTGGCGCCGAGCTCAAGCCCTATGGCGCGGGTGCCGGCATGCGCGGTATTCCGGGTGACTGCTATTCGCCGAGCCGTTTTGTAAAGGCGGCGTACCTCAATGCCAATTACCCGCAAAAGGAGAGCGAGACCGAAAACGTCGTCCGCATGTTCCGTTCACTCGAGGGCGTGGTGATGATTGAGGGGGCGTCCAGGATGGGCGATGGCAAGTTCGAGAAGACTATCTATACCGGATGCTTTAGCGCGCGCACGGGCAATTATTACTACGCGATGTATGGGGATCCGTCGATTCGCTACGTGAGCCTGATGGATGCCGAGGGCGCGAGCCCCGATAGGCTCGTGGTTCCCGAGCCGCGTCGTTCGTAGCCCATAGCTTTACTGCAATGCAAAGCGGCCCTGCATCTCCCGTGAGGTGCAGGGCCGCTGTCTTTGATTTGTGACGTCGCTAGAAGTTGGCGTCGTTGAGTTGTTCGTTCTCGAGGCCGTCGAGCTGTTGCTGTTCGGGCGTATCGGCGACGCTCTCGAGCAACTCGGTGGGATCGACGTTCATGTCCTTACCGGCTTCGTTGCCGTTGACCAAGTCGTCCGAGAAGATGTCGACTTCCATTTCCTCGGCCTCTTCGATCTGAACCTCGAGCGGCACCTGGGTGCGTACGAGCTTGACTGCCGGACGCATGCGGGCAAAGAGCGGTACGTACTCAATGATGATGGCCGAGTTCTCGAGACCATACCAACGTGCCGGGCTTCCGCAGGCGCGGCGGACGGCGTACTTGATGGCCATCACGCGGTGGTCATTGCGGTTGATGTCCGTTTCGGGGGCAAGCATCTTGCGCAGCATACAAAAGCGGAAGTCACCCACGTTGCCGCGTGTCTCGTAGATGGAGTAGGTGTGATGTTGCGGCGGCAGCTCGCCCGATGCCATCAAGTCGCCGACGATCTGACGCAGATAAGCGTTGACGCGCTGGTTGACTTTAAAGCCCAGGTCCAGGCGAACGCGGAAGAGGAAGTCCGTGCCAAAGGTCTCAACGGAATACTCATGCGTATAGGGCTCGTCGGTAACGTGCACGTTGATGAACCAATATGCCTTGGCGCGCTTGGGGTGCTTGTCCAGGATGGAATAAAGCACGTCGCGGTCGAGCGTGAGCGGGTCGGGGCTGTTGGTGAGAAATACCAGATTGTCGGCGAGCACGGGATAGGTCTCGTCGTTGCGCAGGCGGTTGAGCTGATCGATGTACTTGGAGACGGGCAGCAGGATCGTTTGCGTGCGCTCGATGGCGGTGCCGCGGCGCCACACGTACATAAGGCCGAACAGCAGCGCGGCCAGGAAGATCATGACGTAGCCGCCGTCAAAGAACATAGTGAGGCACGAGGCGAAGAAGCACAGCTCAATGGCACCAAAGAGCAGGGCGAAGACGCAGGCACCCAGCTTGTGCTTGAGGATGCCGGCGATATAGCTCGTCAGCAGTGTGGTGGTCATGAGCATGGTCACGGTGATGGCGAGGCCATAGGCGCTTTCCATGCGCTCAGAGTTTTGGAATAGCAGCACGATGAAGATGCAGCCGACCCACATGATGTTGTTGACGAGCGGAATATAGAGCTGGCCCTTGGTGTCGCTGGGGTAGTGGATGCGCAGGTGCGGCATAAGGTTGAGGCGCGTTGCCTCGGATACCAGCGAGAACGAGCCGGTGATGAGCGCCTGCGAGGCGATGATGGCCGCCACGGCCGAAAGCACGATGGCAAAGGGGCGCAGGGGCTCGGGGAGCATCATATAGAACGGGTTGACGATATCCATTGCGAGCATCTGGGGGTTGGAGTTATTGGCGAGCAGCCAAGCGCCTTGACCCAGATAGTTGAGGATGAGGGCCGCTTTAACAAACGGCCAGGATGCATAGATGTTTGCCTTGCCCACGTGGCCCATGTCCGAGTAGAGCGCCTCGGCACCGGTTGTCGACAGAAAGACAAAGCCGAGCACCATGATGCCCGAGTGGTTGATGGGCGAGAACAGGAACATGATGCCGCGGATGGGGATGAGCGCGCGCAGGAGGGAC
>CALBBA010000285.1 GCA_937926755.1 uncultured Collinsella sp. | reverse complement strand
CATCCCGTCGATTGTCGCCGCGCGCACGACCGAGGGCGGCACCGCCCCTGCCGCCGTTGCCGTGCAGCTGCAGCGTGCCGAGGCGCAGCTCGTGGTCGACGAAGGTGTGTTTGGATCGCTAACCAAGGTCGTCGAGATGGGTCACGGGGCAAAGTAGAGGTTTGGCTGAAGACGTATTGTCCATTTATTGATAAATCGTTTTCGCTTTACGGGCGCCTGCTGATGTGGGAGCCCGTATTTTGTTGCTATGGGGGAGGGGCTTGTCGAGAACTTCTGTAGGACCTTTGGGCAGGTTGTGAAGGGGATACGTTCGCGGGCGGCAACCGACCGCCTGCTCTGTTCGGCGCGGTTGATGGGCGGTCGGATGGTACTCTAATCGGACTTCGAAACAGAAGTGACACATATGGAGCGCTTTAATAAATTGCAACGTTTCAATAAACAGCTTTTTGTTTAACTGCAGCTAAAACTCTGTTACGATGCAGTCCAGGCGGGTGCCGGAATGGGACTTGGGCACGCGCGAACCTACTTGAAAGGCTACTTTTATGGCTATCGAGAAGACCTTCATCATGATTAAGCCCGACGCCGTGCGCGACCGCAAGATCGGCGAGATCGTTGCTCGCATTGAGCGCAGCGGCCTTGTCATCGAGCGCATGGAGATGACCACGCTCGAGCGCGCTACCGTCGAGGAGCACTACGCCCATCTGGCCGACAAGCCCTTCTTTGGCGGTCTCTGCGACTTTATGACGAGCGGTCCGGTCGTCAAGATGGTCGTTTCCGGTCTCTCCGCTGTTGCTAAGATGCGCACCCTCATGGGCGCTACTAATCCGCTTGACGCTGCTCCTGGTACCATCCGCGGCGACTTTGCCGTCGATGTCAACGCCAACGTGATCCACGGCTCCGACTGCCTGGAGAACGCCGAGATTGAGATCAAGCGCTTCTTTGGCTAAACCAGCTTTGACTCCTTAAAGCTGTTAGCGTGTGGCTTGGGCGCCGCGGAACTCCATCCGCGGCGCCCTTTTATTCCAAAATCTATGAAGGGGCCCGCTCGGTCATGAGTTCCGAGCGGGCCCCTGCTGTTAGCTTGTGGCACTGAGTGGTTTAGGCCTCGTCGACGACCTTGAGGCCGCGCGTGTGATCGATCTCGTTGAGGAGGTTAACGCGACGCTCGTGACGGCCGCCCTCAAACTCGGCGTCGAGCCACTCGTCGACGATCATCTTAGCGAGCTCGGAGCCCACGACACGGGCACCAAAGGCGAGCACGTTGGTGTTGTTGTGCATGCGGGAGAGCTTGGCGCTGAAGGGCTCGGAGCACACGACGGCGCGTACGCCCTCGACCTTGTTGGCAGCCAGGCTAATCCCGACACCGGTGCCACAGATGAGGATGCCCAGGTCGACGTCGCCGTTGGCAACGGCCTTACCCACCTTGTAGCCGGCGATGGGGTAGTCAAAGCTCTCGGAGGTGTCGGTGCCAAAGTTCACGACCTCGCAGCCGCGCTCCTTCAGGTGCTCGGAGATGATGTTCTTGAGCTCGACGGCGGCGTGGTCGTTGCCGATACCAATCTTCATGAGTGGTTCCTCTCTGGTCTGTGCGGCGCAAATGCTAAAGGTTTTACCGCGTTCGACTGCATGATAGCGCGACTTTTGCGTAAACGCTCGGGCGTTTTTTGGTCAAACGCTTTAGCATGCAACAAGACCGGCTTCTCATGAATGAATGCTGTCAGTTTGTGCTTGAGCGCCGTCCGCCGGAACCATGGTTGCAGTTTTTGATGCATTGTTATCAAATAAAGGAGCTAACTATTTTTGAGAGCCAAGCCCGTTATGCAAGCAGGAGATACCTATGCCTACCGATTCCCTTCGTGATGCCGCGTTTTGCGATGTTTTGAACCGCGAGCTTGTCTGTGCACTCGGCTGCACCGAGCCCATTGCCGTTGCCTATGCAGCGGCGCTGGCGAGCCAGACGCTCGGTTGCGAACCCGATCATATGGATGTTGCCTGCTCGGGCAACATTATCAAGAACGTTAAGAGCGTGACCGTGCCCAACTCGGGCGGTATGCACGGTATTGAAGCCGCGGCCGTGCTGGGTGCCGTGGGCGGCGACGCCAAAAGCGCGCTCGAGGTGCTCGAGAGCGTTAACGATGAAGACCGTGCTCGCGTGGCCGAGCTCCTCGCCGACGCCGACTACTGCGATGTATCGCTTGTCGAGGGTGTGCCCAACCTCTACATCAAGGTGACTGCCACGGCCGGGGGCCATACCGCGGTCGTCGAGATTACCGACCACCACACCAATGTCACGTGCCATACCCTCGACGGTATTCCGGTGTGCGGCAAGTCGGCGGGGGAGTGTGCCGCCTGCGCCGAGCGCGTCGTGGCCGAGCGGGCGGCAGATAACGCCGACACGCCCATGTCGATCGAGACCATCATCGACTTTATCGAGGACGGTGACATTGAGGACGCCCGTGCTGCCGTTGAGCGTCAGATTGAGCTGAATGGCGCAATCAGTGCCGAGGGCCTTGCGCACGCTTGGGGCGCCGAGGTGGGTCGTACGCTGCTGGGTGCTCGTGCCGATGACGTCGCCTGCCGTGCCCGTGCCCGTGCGGCCGCCGGGTCCGACGCCCGCATGAACGGCTGCGCGCTGCCGGTCGCCATTGTGTGCGGCTCGGGCAATCAGGGCATTACCTGCGCACTGCCCGTCATGGAGTATGCCGAGTACCTGCGTTGCGACCACGAGCGCCTGGTGCGCGCCGTGATGCTGTCCGATCTTATCGCCGTGCATATCAAGAGCTATATTGGTGCGCTCTCGGCGTTTTGCGGTGCGATTTGCGCCGCGTGCGGTGCCGGCGCAGCCATTACCTGGCTGTGCGGTGGTACGCGCGAGCAGATTGGCGCGACGGTATCGAATACGCTTGGCAACGTGGGCGGCATCGTGTGCGATGGCGCCAAGGCGAGCTGTGCCGCCAAGATTTCCGCAGCCGTTGATGCGGCGATTCTGGGCCACGATATGGCCATGCAGGGCCGCGGCTTCCGTGCCGGCGAGGGCCTGATCCAAGATACCGTTGAGCAGACGATCGCCAGTATGGGCTACGTAGGCCGCGTGGGCATGAAGGACACCGACGTCGAGATCCTCAACATCATGATCGGCAAAACCCAGGTGTGCTAGTTACGCGGTTTTACCAAACCGCGTAACCAGTTGACGCTGCAAACGCCCCTAAGCGGCAATCTGCCTTTCAATCGTCGGGCATGGCCAGAAGGCCTATGCCCTCCTCTTTCAAGGCACATTGCTCGCTTAGGGGCATTTTCGCTGACTTGTGCTCAACCTGCGGCGATATTTGGTTTGGAGCAAGGGGTCCTACGACAGTTCGTCGGCTACTTGGTGCTCGTAGAAGGCTTCTACTACGGCGTTAAAGTCGCGTGCGAAGTCTTCCATGGTTCCGCGCCAGGTGGCTCGGCTGGGCTTGCCTTGGCCCACAAAGGCGGTTTGGATGCCGCAATCGGGGGACGGGAAGTCGCGCTTGGGATCGTTGCCTACCATAAGGACCTCGTGTGGCTCGAGCCCCATCACCTGAAGCTGCTCTAGATAGTAGGTGGCATCGGGCTTGCAGCGGGTGGTGTTTCCCATGTGCGTGACGAGCTCAAAGGGAGCGTCGGCCAGGTCGCCCCAACCCATGCGGCACTCGATGGCCCCCTGGGGAAAGCTGGGGTTGGTAAAGAGCGCGCAACGCAGTCCAGCGTCCTGTACGGCCTGGAGCGCGGCGTGTGCGCCCGGCATGGCGTGGGCGTTGATGACATCGTCGTTCTTGTACGGAAGCACTTCGCGGTCGTAGTAGGTAAACGCCTCGTAGATGAGGGGATCGGAAAGGCAGATGCCGCATCGGCGCTCGACCTCGGTGCGGTAAAACTCAAGATTGGTGCGGTTGTCCGTGCCGCTTCGGCGGTTGGCGTTGAGGTCGACCAGGATGGTACCGAGGCGTGCCATCGTGCCACCTCGGCTGCGTCGTCCGATATCCGCGAGCATCGACGAGACATCCTTAAAATAGCGAAGGATGAACGCGTTGAGGTTGATGCTAAGAAGCGTCTCGTCCATATCGAAAACGACTGCTTTGAGCACGCGGGCACCTTTCTCGAAAAGTCGTTCCAGAATCGTTGGCTCCGGATACTTTACCCCAAAGATGTATGCCTAACTGTCTATCGTCAACTTATGGAGACGGTCGTCCACAAGATTGCGAAAAAGTCTCCATACGAGTAAAAAATCGCAGTTCGCGCTTGAAATCGAAGTAATTTCCCCGTAATCTATACGAACGTGATTGCATAAGCGTCACATTAGTATCTGTCGGCTCCCGAGTGTTCCTAAACGTTGTGTGCTTGTCGCACCCTTCTGTAGGTCCTAGCAATCGGGGCCCCGTAGTTCGAAAGGGGTCCACCTTTGAGTGAGATTCAGAACTCGTCCATTTTCTCTCTTGACGATGTCAACGAGGAGGAGATGAACAACCTCATCGACGGTACGATTACCGACTTTGATGAGGGCGATCTCGTTAACGGCACTGTCGTTAAGATCGAGCATGACGAGGTGCTCGTTGACATCGGATTCAAGTCCGAGGGCGTTATCCCGGTCCGCGAGCTGTCCATCCGCAAGGACGCTAACCCTGCAGACATCGTTGCACTCGGTGATCCCATCGAGGCTCTGGTTCTCCAGAAGGAGGACAAGGACGGTCGTCTGGTCCTGTCCAAGAAGCGTGCCGAGTACGAGCGTGCTTGGAACCGCATCGAGGAGAAGTTCAACTCCGGCGAGAACGTCGAGGGCGAGGTTATCGAGGTTGTCAAGGGCGGCCTGATCCTCGACATCGGCCTGCGTGGCTTCCTGCCCGCTTCCCTCGTCGACCTCCGTCGCGTCAAGGACCTCACCTCCTACATGGGCACCCGCATCGAGGCTCGCGTCATCGAGATGGACCGCAACCGCAACAACGTCGTCCTCTCCCGTCGCGTCGTGCTCGAGGAGTCCCGTAAGGCTGAGCGCTCCGAGATCCTGTCCAAGCTCAAGTCTGGCATGCGTCTCCAGGGCACCGTTTCCTCCATCGTCGACTTCGGCGCTTTCGTCGATCTCGGCGGTATCGACGGCCTCATCCACATCTCCGAGCTCTCCTGGAACCACGTCAACCATCCTTCCGAGGTTGTCAAGGTCGGCCAGGAGGTCGAGGTCGAGGTTCTCGACGTCGATCTCAACCGCGAGCGCATCTCCCTGGGTCTCAAGCAGACCACCGAGGATCCGTGGCGCGCGCTGGTCAAGAAGTACCCCGTCGGCGCTATCGTCGAGGGCACTGTGACCAAGCTTGTCCCGTTCGGCGCTTTCGTCGACCTGGGCGAGGGCATCGAGGGCCTGGTGCACATCTCCGAGATGGCCAACAAGCACGTCGATCAGCCTTCTCAGGTCACCCACGTGGGCGACAAGGTTCAGGTCAAGGTCATGGAGATCGACCTCGACCGTCGTCGCATCTCCCTGTCCATGAAGTCTGCTGCTGAGACTCTGGGCGTCGAGATCGAGGTTACCCCGCTTCCTTCCGAGAAGAAGGACGAGGAGACCGACGCCGAGTAAATCGGTTTGACGATCACCTGTTTTAAGGGATCCGTCCGCAATGGACGGGTCCCTTTTTGCATTTGCTGCTGAGGCGCGCGATGCTACCCGTGCGCAATGCTGCCCGGGTTGTCTGTTTGCTATTGGGTTGTCGGTGCATGAAAAATGTCGACATTCCGCCTCGGGGAGGAGGCGGGAACGCACCGAGTAGACGGAGGGGTGCGGAGCGCGGTCGCGTCTCGACTGACGACGTTGCCCATCGACAGGACCATTGTAGCGCATGGCGGTTCTTGGTTTATCGTGCGAGCGCTTGTGTTGTGCCGTTGCCTGCGGCAACGGTGTGCTACACTCTTGGACTGCTGAGTGGGCCAGACGGTCGCGCGATGTGCTGCTTGCAGTACGCGTGAGGAAAGTCCGGGCTCCAGAGGGCGGGATGCCGGCTAACGGCCGGGCGGAGTGATCCGACGGAAAGCGCCGCAGAAAAGAAGACTCCCACCTGCGCCGCAAGGCGTAAAGGGAAAAGCTGAAACGGTGGTGTAAGAGACCACCAGCGTCGTGGCAACACGGCGGCTTGGCAAGCCCCATCCGGAGCAAGCGCGAATAGGAACGCTATGGGCCGGCCCGGTCCGCGTTCGGGTAGCGTGCGTGGAGCTGCACGGTAACGTGCAGACAAGATAAATGACCGTTCACGACAGAACCCGGCTTATCGGCCCACTCAGCACTTTGTTGACGCTGCGAACCCGTCAGCGCGGCAATCTGCCTTTCAAGCCTTCGGGCATGACCATAAGGTCAATGCCCTTGTCTTTCAAGGCACCTTGCTCGCGCTGACGGGTTCTCGCTTTCGTTGACGGAATCATCGGCGTTGCCATTCTTTTTACTAGGGTTATCGTATTATTGAGGCTGTTTGTTGCCGCGCTTAGTTTTGTTGAGGGGCTTTGTTGGACAGCTATTTTACTCTGCAATCGAATATTGAGGCTTCGGGCGAGTTTGTGGACCGCAAGAGCCGGTTTATTGCCCAGCTGGTCCATATTGAGTCCGAGGACGAGGCGAATGCCTTTATCGAGATGGTTCGCAAGCGTCATTACGACGCTCGGCACAATGTTCCCGCGTGGATTTTAGTCGATGGACGCGAGCGCCAGAGCGATGATGGTGAGCCGAGCCGCACGAGCGGTATGCCGACGCTCGAGGTGCTGCGCGGCGCGGGGCTCAAAAATGTTTGCTGCGTGGTGACGCGCTATTTTGGTGGCACGCTGTTAGGGCCCGGTGGCTTGGTGCGCGCCTATACCGCGGCGACGCAGACGGCGGTGGCCGCGGCTCAGGAGGCCGGGCAGATCGTCGAGATGACGAGTGTCGTGCCTGTTGACGTGCATGTGGCCTATCCGCAGTATGAGCAAGTGCTTCATTTGGCGCAGGATTCGGGTGCCAAGGTTTCGGATACCGATTTCGCGGATACCGTGACGATTCATTTGGTGTTCAAAGCGGGGGAGCAGGAGCCGTTTTGCGCTAAGATGCGCGAGCTTATGGCGGGGCGCGAGGAGATTGAGGTCGGCGCTCCCGAATTTGCCGAGTTTTAACGGCGACGGCCGGCGTGCTTTTGGATGGATCCCAAGCGCGCCGGCCGTCGTTTTTCTGTTGCTGCCGCTTACTCGGCGAGCTGCTTTAGCACATCGCAGGCGATTTCGACGGCATCGTCGATGCAACCGGGACAGCTGCGGAGCGGACCCTTGTCCGATCCGATGCCCTTGAGCGTGCCGCAGACGGTCGTCGTGTTCTTCTCGCCAAAACGCTTGGCGATTTCGCGCGACAGCTTGTAGGTCTGGCCCTTGGTCTTGGGGTTTTCCATGCCGTCGCTCATCACAGAGCCCATGATGGCCACGGCGCCCGAGATGGCGCCGCAGGTTTCGGTCATGCCGCCCATGCCGGCGCCAAAGCCCTCGGTGAGGGTAAAGGCGGTCTGGGGGTCGAGCCCGACGGCAGGTGCGAGCGTGCAGGCGACGGCCTGTGCGCAGTTGAAGCCTTGGGCGTGGTATTTGGCAGCCTGAGCTTGGCAGGCGGCGGTGTCGAGCTGAGCAGTATCGATTTGCTTCATCGTTGTCTCCTTGGTCACGGTGTACTCGCCTATGGTACCCGTGACGGGGCATGTAATCATCGAGAGCTTCATGTATGCCTCGTTTTTATCTATCGAGCAAATGCCCAAGGCTTGAGATAAATACCCCTGATCAATTAGTCCCATAACCTACCTTGGGGATGGGTTGAGAGGGGTGCAGGGTAGCGGTATCGTGAACCGAATGAAACGTAACCCAGGCAAGGGAGCTAGATATGAGCGAGCAGACCATCGGTACTACATGTGTTCAAGGCGGCTATCACCCGGGAGATGCCGAGCCGCGCCAGGTGCCCATCTACCAGTCCACCACGTGGAAGTACGACACGACGGAGCATATGGGCAAGCTGTTTGACCTGGAGGAGTCGGGCTACTTCTACAGCCGCCTGCAGAACCCCACGTGCGATCTGGTTGCCGCCAAGATCTGCGAGATGGAGGGAGGCACCGCCGCGATGCTCACGAGCTCGGGCATGGCTGCGAACTTCCTCGCGATCTTTAACGTGGCCGGTGCCGGCGATCATGTGGTCGCTAGCTCTGCCATTTACGGCGGTACGTATAACCTGCTCGCCCATACTATGGAGCGCATGGGTCTGACCTGCACGTTCGTTGCCCCCGACTGCACCGATGAGGAGCTCGAGGCAGCCTTTGAGCCCAATACCAAGCTCGTCTTTGGCGAGACGATCGCCAACCCCGCCCTTGCCGTGCTCGATATTGAGCGCTTTGCCAAGGCCGCACATGACCACGGTGTGCCGCTGATGGTCGACAACACCTTCCCGACGCCCGTGATGTGCCGTCCCTTTGAGTGGGGCGCCGACATCGTTACGCACTCCACCACCAAGTACATGGATGGACATGCTGCCTACCTGGGTGGCGTGATTGTCGATCACGGCCAGTTTGACTGGATGGCCCATGCGGACAAGTTCCCGGGTCTCACCACGCCCGATGAGAGCTACCACGGCGTGACCTATGCCGAGAAGTTTGGTCGCGAGGGTGCCTTCATTACCAAGGCAACCGCTCAGCTCATGCGCGACCTCGGCCCCATGCAGAACCCGCAGGCGGCGTTTTTCCTGAATAGCTCGCTCGAGAGCCTGCATGTGCGTATGCCGCGTCATTGTGAGAACGGCCTGGCCGTTGCTAAGTTCCTGCAGAGCCATCCCAAGGTGCGCTTTGTGAGCTATCCGGGCCTGGAGGGCGATAAGTACTATGACCTGGCTCAGAAGTACATGCCCAACGGTACCTGCGGTGTTGTGAGCTTTGGCTTTAACGGTGGTCGCGCGGCGGCCGAGACCTTTATGAAGAGCCTTAAACTCGCCCAGATCGCCACGCACGTGGCCGATGCGCGTACCTGCTGCTTGCATCCCGCTAATGCCACGCATCGCCAGATGAACGATGAGGAGCTCATCGCCTGTGGCATTTCTGCCGACATGGTGCGCCTGTCGTGCGGCCTCGAGGATACGGCCGATCTGATTGCCGACCTTGAGCAGGCGCTCGAGCAGTGCTAGGCTAGCGTTCGTGCGAGGCGCCGATGCTGGCAGAAAGCTTCGGCGACCTTTCGTTCCGATTCCGTAGGCGGGACCCCAATTGCGGCTGTTTGCATGCGATTGGGGCCCCGTTTTTTTGCGTTGGGCCACTCGAAAGGATGGATATGGAGAAAACTGCAGAGCAGCTGCGCCGCGAGCACATTGCCCTAGAGGGCGACACCCATGGCAAGAACAAGTGGGCGATTCTGTTTACCGTGCTCATCATGACGTTTATGTCGTGTCTGGATTCGACCGTCGTGACCGTGGCGTTGCCCGTGATGCAAAAGGAGCTGGGCGTGGGCCTCGATCGCATTCAGCTGGTAAGCTCGGTGTATCTGCTTGCGACATGCGTGGCTATGTTGCCGTTTGGCCGTCTGGGCGACGTGCGCGGCAAGGTGGGCGTATTTCAGCTGGGCGTAATCGTCTTTACGGTCGGCTCGTTGCTGTGCGGCCTTTCGGGTTCGCTCGAGGTTCTTATCTTGGCGCGCATTGTTCAGGGTGTCGGTTGCGCGGCGGCCATGGCTAACAACATGGGTATCATCACCGAGTCGTTCCCGGCGCGCGAACGAGGCCGTGCTATGGGTATTCTCGCGACCTTTGTGGCCCTCGGCATGATGTGTGGCCCCGTGCTCGGTGGCATGCTGGTGGCAAGCTTTCCCTGGGAGAGCATCTTCCTCATCAACCTGCCTATTGGCGTCATCTCGTTTATCGTGGGGCTCTACACGCTGCCGCATGTTAAGCCGGAGGCCGGCGAGCGCCCCATGTCCCTGATCGAGGCCGCTCATCGCTGCTTTGCAAATTCGGCCTTCACCATCAACCTTGTCTGCATGCTCATCGTCTTCGTTGGCATTGGCGCATCCGAGTTTATCCTGCCGTTCTATTTTCAGGACGCCCACGGCTTTGGTTCCGACATTTCCGGACTGCTCTTTTTGGCGCTGCCGATGGTGAATGCCTTTATCGGGCCGCTTTCGGGCACGGTTTCGGATCGTGTTGGCTGCGAGGGCCCCACGGCAGTCGGCCTGGGCGTGTACGTGTGCGGGCTCTTTGCGGTAAGTATGCTCGACGAGCGCTCTTCCATCCCTGTGATTGTGTGCTGTGCCGCGTTTATGTCGTGCGGTACGTCGATTTTCCAGAGCCCCAACAACTCGCTGTATATGGGCTCGGCTCCGCGCGAAGCGCTCGGCTTTGCGGGCAGCCTGGGTAGTTTGGCGCGCTACGCCGGCATGGCGCTCGGCATTACGGCGGCGTCGCATATCCTGTATGGGCAGATGAGCGTGGCAATGGGCGAGGCCGTGACCAGTTTTGTTACAGGTCGTCCGGACGTATTCCTATTCGGCTTTCGCTCGGTGTTCTACGTACTCATGGCTGTAGCCTCCTTTGGCCTTGGGCGTGCCATGGGGCG
>CALBBA010000284.1 GCA_937926755.1 uncultured Collinsella sp. | reverse complement strand
TGGGAATGGGATATCAAGCGCCTCGCTGTTTCCGTCGAGATCTGCGGGCGTGCGAACAAGCTCAGCCCCACAGCCTGCCATAACGCGGTGGCACGATGCGTGCACACCTATCGCGAGCGCATCGAACAGTATTCCCACATGAACTATCTCGATATGTGGTACGACCATCTGGATGTTCAGGAGTCGCTGGATCGCTATGAATACACGCAAAACGGCAAACGTAATCGTACGCTGCGCGACGCCGCCGCGAAAGCGCTGATGAAGGATTCCAACAGCGCTGCGGCGAAACTGACCTACCTGGATGGCGACAAGCTGCGGTTCAAGTCGAAGCCGCCGGCATTGGTGCCGATCGCAGAATTGCAGGATTACGCCGATCTGGAAACCATGCAGTCCAGGCTGGAAGCGCTGATGAACGATTACCGGCATAGCCTCTACCAGGATCGCCGTCATGTGTTCGACCAATATCGCTACCACGACACCGCGCGCAAGGTGGTGGGGGTAGGCTCGGTCGGCACCCGGGCGTGGGTCTCGATTCTGACGGGGCGTGACCTTGACGATCCGCTGATGCTGCAGATGAAGGAGGCCACCGAATCGGTATTGGAACGCTTCGTGGGGCATTCCCCCTATGCGACCCACGGCGAACGTGTGGTGCAGGGCCAGAAGCTCATCCAATCGACCGCCGATGTGCTGCTCGGATGGGCAAAATTCAGCGAGGGAAACGCCAAACGACGCGACTACTACGTTCGCCAACTGTGGAATGGCAAGGGATCGATCGATATCGATCATCTCAACGAATTCACCTTGAGCGATCTGTCCCGTATGTGCGCTCGATGCCTGGCGCATGCCCATGCACGCACCGGCGATAGTATCGCGATCTCCAGTTACTTGGGGCGTACCGACGAATTCGACAGGGCCATCACCTCGTTCGCCGACTCGTATGCCGATCAGAACGACGAGGATTACGCCTTGTTCCGTTCGCTTATCGATTCGGGCGAGCTTCCCTGCAGCAAGAAATAGCCGCCCGTACCACCAGGTACCGCCGCAGCATGCGCGAAAAAGCGAAAGGCGTATCGCTTGGGTTCATGCCCCAGGCGATACGCCTTGTTCATGGCAACGGGAAGGATGCCGCTCAGCGCGCCACTTCAAGCGCCTCTTCAAGGGTGAAGGCGCGAGCGTACAGCGACTTGCCCAGAATGGCGGAGTCAACGCCGATTTAGGCAAGCTGCTTGATATTGCGCAGATCGTCGAGCTTGGAAATGCCGCCGGATGCAGTGACCTTCGCATCGGTGCGTTCGGCCACTTCGCGCAGACGATTGGAGTTGGAGCTTGTGGCGGAGCCGATCACGAGCACGATGTCGACGCCCGAGCGGGCGAGAAGCTTGACGGCCTCCTGACGATTCGTCGTGGCATAGCAGATGTCCTGGCGCTTGGGTTCCTGAATGAAGGGGAAGCGGTGCCTGAGCGCGTCGATCACGGCCTGACTGTCATCGGCGCTGATCGTCGTCTGGGTGACATAGGCAAGCGAGTCATCGTTCGTGTAGGGCAGCGCTGCTACGTCGGCGGTGTTCTCGACAAGCTCGATGCCGCCGTCGACCTGGCCCATCGTGCCCTCGACCTCGGGGTGACCGGCGTGACCGATCATCAGCACGGTGCGTCCTTCGGCGCGCATGCGGGCAACCTCGCGATGCACCTTGGTAACAAGCGGACAGGTGGCGTCGAAAACGCGGAAGCCCCGGCGCTCCGCCTCTTCAGACACCGCCCTCGGCACGCCGTGGGCCGAGAAGACGACCGTCGCACCCTCGGGCACCTCGGCAAGATTGTCGACGAAGACCGCGCCGCGCTCACGCAGACTGTTGACGACCGTGCGGTTGTGCACGATCTCGTGCCTGACATAGATGGGCGCGCCGTAGATGGCAAGCGCACGCTCAACGATCGCGATGGCGCGCGTGACGCCCGCGCAGAAACCGCGCGGCTGGGCAAGGAGAACCTTCATGACTGTCATTTCCTCGTGACTGACTTTGCTTGTCGGAGGCCGCAGACGCTGCCTGACGGAGCGCATATGCCTGCCGCAGTCCCTCCTAAGAGGTCGCAGGCACGCGTGCGGACGAAAAATTTTCCATTAAGTCTAAAGTTTTTTGGGAAAATCCGCACACGCATCAAAAAAAACGGGTAGAATGCGCTCCACGCTCAAATCTGCGCACTGCCGACTCCCTGTACTGACACAGTGGGGCGTCAGCCTGCCATGCGGTGTCATGCACTGCAGAGACAGGTGGCATGCGAACATGAGGAGGCGTATAATTTCTCTTTTATGCGCTCGCGTGGCTGCCCGAGAGGGACCGGCCTGCGAGATGTTTTATTTTCATTTCACTGGAGTTAGAGATGGCACGAGTGTGTCAAGTCACCGGTAAGGCGCCGATGGTCGGCCATCACGTCTCGCACGCGAACAACAAGACCAAGCGTCGTTTTATGCCCAATCTGCAGTACCGCCGTTTCTGGGTTGAAAGCGAAAACCGTTGGGTTCGTCTGCGTTTGACGACGGCTGGCCTTCGTACGGTTGATAAGATTGGTATTGATGCGGTTCTGGCGGACCTCCGCGCCCGCGGCGAAATCTAATTAAGGGAGTTTCACCATGGCGAAAGGCGCTCGCGAAAAGATCAAGCTTGAATCCACGGCCGGTACCGGTCATTTTTACACCACCACGAAGAACAAGAAGACCTCTTCCGGCAAGATGGAAATCTCCAAGTTCGACCCGGTGGCTCGCAAGCATGTGATCTACAAGGAAACGAAGCTCAAGTAATCTGAGCATTCGATTCGGCGAAAAAGCTCGGCAATTCATATCGGCCGGGCTTTTTGCTTGTCCGAGGACAGGAAAAGTCTCCGACCGCTGCCCCCGACTTCAGGAGAAGTCTGGGGCTGCGTCATTTTTAGGGTAGCGGCGTGCAAACCGTTACGGGCGGTCCGTCAGTTCGCGTCAGTCACGCTGGAGTACGGCGGCGAAGAAGCCGTCGGTGCTGTTGACATGCGGGAGCATCTGGAAGTAGCTGCCGAAGCGCTCCCACTGGGAGGCGTCGAACTGAATGCCCTGCTGCGCGAATACGTCGGCCGCGGGCACGAGATGCCATTCGGGATGCGCTTCGAGGAAGGCCTCGACGACCTCCTGGTTTTCGCGTCTGAGCATCGAGCAGGTGGCGTAGACCATGCGGCCGCCCTTCTTCACGAGACGCGAGGCGTGCTCGAGCACATCCTTCTGGATCTTGTTGATGCGATCAAGTTCGGACGGGGCGAGACGCCACTTCAGGTCGGGGTTTCGACGGAAGGTGCCGGTGCCCGTGCACGGCGCGTCGATGAGCACTCGGTCAAACTTGCCCTGCAGGCGGCGGATGCGTTCGTCTCGCTCGCTGCGGATCGCGATCGGATGCACGTTGGAGAGACCCGCTCTGCGCATGCGGGGCGTAAGGCCCGCAAGGCGCTTTTCGTTGACGTCAAAGGCATAGAGGCTGCCCGTCGAGCGCATCAGGGCGCCGATGGCGAGCGTCTTGCCGCCCGCACCCGCGCAAAAGTCGCAGATCATTTCACGGCGGCGCGGGGTGAGCAGGCGGGCGATGAGCTGGGAACCCTCGTCCTGAACGTCCACCTTGCCTTCCTTGTAGATCGGCCACTGGGTGAGGCCGGGCTTCGTCGGCAGACGAACGCCGTCGGGGCTGAAGGGCGTCGGATAGGCCTCGACGCCGTTGGCGGCGAGCTCCTGAAGAACCTCCTCACGGCTGGCCTTCAGGAGATTGACGCGCAGATCGAGCGGAGCGCCCTCGAGCATCGAAGCATAGAGCTCCTTCGTGTCGTCGTACTGGGCTTCGAGGAGGCTGTAGATCCACTCGGGCAGTTCGGCCTGAATGTGGGGGGGCGCCTTCGAGAAGTCTGCGGCGAGCACGTTCTTGAGGGGGCCTTCCTCGCGGCCGATGGAAGCGGGCGGGAGGGACTCGATGCCGTGCTGCCGTGCAAGCGTCGCGAGAGCGACAAGGCGGGGCGCACGGGCGGGAGGCACGGGATGCATAGCCCAGGAGAGCGTGCCGAGATGGCGAAGCGCATAGTAGATGCCCTCGGCGATAATGCCGCGGTCGCGCATGCCCAGACGCGGGTTGCTGCGGAAGAAGAGCTTCATCAGCACGTCGGCGGGACCGTCAAGCTTCAGGATGACGCCGAGCGCTCGGGTGAGCTCGTCGACGATCAGGCCCGTGATGCGGACTTGGCCCGGCTGGAGCGCAGTCATGCGCTTTTCGGGCGTCTTCGGGCCCTTCGCGTAGCCGCCCATGGCGCGGGCCTCCTCGCGGCGGCGCTTGTCGGCGGCGCGCTGGCGCTCCGTGCGGCGGGGCGACTCAGTGCGCTCGGTCTTGCGGGGCTTCTGCATCGCAAACGCGCGACGCTTCGGGAACTTGGTTTCAGCCATATGTATTCAGCGGTAGTTAAAGCAAAAAGGAAGCGACCCGAACCCCTGCGGGGCCTGCGCTTCCTCCATGAGGCCGGCGAACGGACCGTCCGCCGGCGCGGTGTTGTCAAAAAACGGTCAGCAGCCGAAGATCGTGAGCGAGCGGGCGGTCTCGTCGTTGCAGACGGTGCGGCCGTCCTCACAGCGGACGCGGCCTTCGAGAATGGCGCGGACGCACTTCGGATACAGCTGGTGCTCGTAGACGAGGCCGCGGTGCGCAAGCGCATCGGCATCGTCGGACGGCAGAACGGGCACGACGGCCTGGCCGATGATCGAACCGCCGTCAAGCACGGCCGTCACGAAGTGAACGGTCGAGCCGTGCACGCGGCAACCCGCATCGATGGCGCGCTGGTGCGTATTGAGGCCGGGGAAAAGCGGCAGCAGGGCGGGATGGATGTTGAGGATCTTCCCCTCGAACCTGGAGACAAAGCCCTCCGTCAGAACGCGCATGAAGCCCGCCAGAACGATCACGGCCGGATCATAGCGGCTGATGATGTCGGCGAGTTCGGCCTCGAATGCCTCGCGGGAGTCGTAGGCCTTGTGGTCCATGGCCACGGCCTCGATGCCCGCAGCGCGCGCGATGTCAAGACCAGCCGCCTGAGGGCGGTTGGAGATCACCGCCGCAATGCGTGCATTGCAGGCGGACTCCCAGTTTTCCTCGCGGCTCGTTCGAAAGATCGCCTCGGAGTTGCTGCCGCGGCCGGAGATAAGAATTACGATGTTCTGCATAGTGGCGTCATTCTAAACCAAAGACCGTGCACGCTTCGGGCGGGGCAGAAGAAATTTTCCGTATAATCGGAACTTTCCCCAATCTAGCAAAAGGCCGTTCAAGTCATGCACGTTTTCCGCGGTCTGCCTTCTCCGCTCCAGCGCCGT
>CALBBA010000283.1 GCA_937926755.1 uncultured Collinsella sp. | reverse complement strand
ATCGTCGACCGATTTGAGGACTTCTGCTCTCTGCAGCAAACCAAGGAAGAAGAAGTTGGTCTATCCCGCATGATGGCAGGCTTTGCGTGGAAGTGGGAAACGAAGAATAACAAAGATGCGTTCGATATCGTCATCGAGGGCATTCCCAAACGCTGGAACTCAACCCAGAAGGATTGGGTTAACTCCGCCAACGCCGTCAACGAAGTCGGATGCATTCATACGGTACAAGGCTACGACCTCAACTACGGATTCGTAATTCTGGGTCCCGACATTTACTACGATTCGAACAAAGATGCAGTCAACGTTAACAGGGCAAACTTCAAAGATGCCGTTGCCAAGAAAAAGGCAAGCGACGATGATCTGCAAAAGATCATCGTCAACGCCTACTACGTCCTCATGACGCGCGGCATGTTAGGAACGTATCTCTATGTGTGCGACCCCGCGCTCAAAGAGTACCTGTCACGGTATATCCCGGCGATATAGACCTTGCGACCGCCCTCCCCCATGTAACCATCCTGTAAATCATAGCGGCGCAGTCGAGTTTTACCGTGATGCGGTCGCGCCTGGCGCTCCACTGTGCTAAAGTATCCCGAACGTTCAGACGACTACGAAGGGAACTAGAAGATGGCACGTGTGCACAACTTCTCAGCTGGCCCGGCCGCACTGCCCACAAGCGTGCTCGCCGAGATCGCCGACGAGATGATGGACTACCGCGGTTGCGGCATGTCCGTGCTCGAGATGAGCCATCGATCTAGCATGTACCAGCAGATCATCGACGACGCCGAGGCAACCCTGCGCCGCCTGCCGAGCATCCCCGACAACTACCGTGTCCTGTTTTTGCAGGGCGGCGCCACGCTGCAGTTTGCGGGCATCCCCATGAACCTCATGCGCCGCGGCCGCGCCGGCTACATCGTGACCGGCAACTTTGCCAACAAGGCGTACAAAGAGGCCGCCAAGTACGGCGAGGCCGTGCTGCTCGCGAGCTCCGAGGACACCAATTTCGACCGCATCCCCGACATGGCCGACATCAACGCGCGCATTGCCGCCGAGGCCGCGGGCGACGGGCTCGACTACGTCTACATCTGCCAGAACAACACCATCTTTGGCACCATGTACCGCGAGCTGCCTAACTGCGGCGATGTGCCGCTGGTCGCCGATGTTTCGAGCTGCTTTTTGTCGCAGCCACTCGACGTCGAGCGCTACGGACTCATCTACGCCGGCGCTCAGAAAAACGCCGGCGCCGCTGGCGTGACCGTGGTCATCGTGCGCGACGACCTGATCGCCGACGGCCCGGCCTTTGCGCAGACGCCGCAGTACATGAACCTTAAGACCCAGGCCGCCAAGGGCTCCATGCTCAACACGCCCAACACCTTTGGCATCTACGTGTGCGGCAAGGTGTTCCGTTGGGTTGAGCAGACCGGTGGACTTGCCGCCATGGCCGAGCGCAACTGGGCCAAGGCCAACCTGCTCTACGACCTGCTCGAGCACAGCAAACTATTCCACGGCACTGCGCAGACAGACAGTCGCTCCATCGCCAACGTCACGTTCCGTACCGGCGATGCCGACCTCGACGCTGCCTTTGTTGCGGGCGCGGCAGAGCACCAGATCCAAAACGTCAAGGGCCATCGCCTCGTCGGCGGCATGCGCGCCAGCGTGTACAACGCCGTAACCATGGAAGACGTGCAGGCACTGGCCTCGTACATGAAGGACTTCGAAGCGCAGCGTAGTTTGAGCCCGCGATCTAACTAGCCCGCAGCACGCGGGCCGACCAGCCACTTCAAACCACTTGTTATAAACAAATCCGCTAAGGAGTTTTTCATGCGCAAGATTAAAACCATCGACGACATTACCAAGGACGGCAAAGTCGAATTTGGCGAGGGCTACGAGTTTGTGGGCACCGCCGAGGAGGCCGACGCGATCCTGATGCGCTCGACCGACCTGCACGGCTACGAGCTGCCCGAGGGCATCCGCGCCATCGCCCGCTGCGGCGCCGGCGTCAACAACATCCCCGTCGAGGAGTACGCCAAGAAGGGCGTCGTCGTCTTTAACTCCCCCGGCGCCAACAGCAACGCCGTCAAGGAGCTCGTCCTAGGCATGCTGGTGCTCTCGAGCCGCGGCGTGGTGCAATCGATGAACTGGGTGCGCGACAACGCCGACGACCCCGAGATTCAGGTCGATGCCGAAAAGGCCAAGAAGGCCTTTGTGGGCCGCGAGCTCAAGGGCAAGCGCATTGGCGTCATCGGCCTGGGCAACGTGGGCTCCAAGGTCGCCAACGCCTGTGTCGATCTGGGCATGGACGTCTATGGCTACGATCCGTTCATTTCCGTTGAGCACGCGTGGGTGCTGAGCCGCGAGGTGCAGCGCGTGGGCACGCTCGAGGATCTCTGCCGCGGCTGCGACTACCTCACCGTGCACGTGCCCAGCAAGGCCGACACCATCGGCATGATCAGCACCGAGCAGATTAACCTGCTGGCACCGGACGCCGTGCTCATCAACTACGCACGCGAGACCATCATTGACGAGGACGCCGTCGACGCCGCCCTGCGCGAGGGCAAGCTCAGCTGGTTTAGCTGCGACTTTGCCACGCCCAAGACCGTCAAGATGCCCAATACGTTTATCACCACGCATTCGGGCGCCGGCACCGGCGAGGCCGAGGCCAACTGCGCCGACATGGCCATCAGCGAGCTCAAGGATTACCTGGAAAACGGCAACATCGCGCACAGAGTCAACGACCAACAAAAGGGATCACGGAAAACCCGCAACCACCCCCAACGCGCCAACCCCCCCCGCCTGCAGCATGGGCAAGGCGCGCGCCGCAAGCCGTATTGCCTGCCTGCATGCCAACGTGCCCAACATGATCGGCCAGATCACGGCCATTCTCGCCAAGGACAACGCCAATGTGCAGCGCATGACCAACGAGTCCGCTGGCGAGAACGCCTACACCACGTTCGACACCGATGAGCACCTGGACGGCAGCACGATCGAGGCGCTCAAGCAGATTCCGTCGATGTATCGCGTGCGCGTGATTAAATAGCGCCGGTGCCAAGCCTGCCAGACAGACCACGAAGCCCATTCGCCCCCCGTTTTCACGAAACGGGGGCCGATTTTGTTGCTCCGGACGACTTTAAAATGATACCCAGAACAAGTTTTTTCAGATAATCGATAGTGAGGCTCAAGTCGCTAAGCACACCCGCTTTGATAAACAGCTTTATCAGGGACTTTAGTAGGTAAAAATCGATCTCTATGTGCCGAATGTAAGTTGACTGTCCATTTTCCGAAACAACTTATTCTAGATAGCATTTTTAAGGCCCCTCCAAGGCGAAATATAAGTCTTTTTGTGACCAAAACTCTAGTCCGCGCGACCGTTTTCCACCCGCGCGGCTACATTCCTGCCCAATCGATAAAAATCTCCTCACGAAGCCGCCGTTCGAGCTCCTGCTGTCGCGGCGTCTTGTCTTTCAGCGGCACATCGAGATAGGACATGATGAGCTCCATCACCACGCGGAAGGCATCGAAGTCGGCCAGCTGACCATAGGTCATCAGAACGACGGGATATCCCATGGCTTGCAAGGCCGTCGTTCGATCGGAGTCCGAGATCTTGGATTCAATGGATCCGTGAATGGCTTTACCTTGGCATTCAACCAGACACTCTCGACTGCCGTCCTTATTTGCCAGCAGGATATCGGCATAGCGCCTATCAAGCCCCGAAATCAGGCGGGCGCTGCGCGTCATACGAATCTCGACGTTATTGGTAAGGCGCAGGCCTTCGCCGCCGCGCAACCTCGTAAGGCCAAACAGCATCGAAGCCTGGACCTCAAGCGGCGATGCCGCCACCCCCGTAATGCATTTCGCGGCACGTGTGAACGATTTAGCACCGCGGAGCCCCGGGATCTTATCGACGTACTCTGTAAGTTCAGAGAACTCGATCAAGGGCGGTCGTTTCCACAGGTCCGTTGGATTCCCCGAGACATCCTTTACATTTTCCCAACCCAACCGTGCGTCACCCCACCGGTCCCCATATGCCTGCACAAGTGCCGACTTTACCTGAGGCGCAATCTTGCACACGGCAAAGGTGCCGCACATCTCATACATGCACATGATTAGACGCTCGTTTGAGACCGAGGAAGCCAGGGTCAGCAGGGTAAAGAGCGGGGACGCGACATCGAGGCCAAACTCTGTCTGTCGCGTGGAATCAAACGGCCTCTCCCCGTTCCAAACATGCCTGACAATGCGATCGCCCTTACGTCCGCAGCTGCCCTGCGCCAACACGTGTAACGGGGTGCCCAGGAAATGCGTGACGAGCGGATGCTCACATAGGTGCTCCCTGCGCGGATCGTCCGCAGAATCGGGCAGGTCCGGCATTATTGCCAAGACCTGTGGAGGTATCCGGTGATACCGAAAGGCAGATATGTCGCACAGCATGTCGTCCATGAAGGGTACGTACCCGCTGCGTCGCTTGTGAACCCGCCCGGACGGCAAACGCGCTGGCTCGGCCTGCGAACGGTAAATACTGCCACGCCCACGTCGCGGATCTCTCAGGAGGCTTACAATCGGTTTGGAAAGCAAACTGATTGTGAGGTTGCATATGGTTGATGAGGATTTTGCCTGGCGGCTTGCGCAGGAGCTTGTGCGGATCGACAGCTCAGACCCGGGCGCGTATGAGGATGAAATTGAGCGCTTCATTAAGAGGCTCATTGAGCAGCAGCTGGCACAACTTGATAGTTCTGCGCTCGATGCCGTGCAGATTGCAGAGCACGAAGTACTCCCCGGACGCCGCAACCTCATGGTCACCGTGCCGGGCCAAAGCGACGAGGCGCGACTCATCTACATCTGCCACATGGATACCGTCACCCTGGGAGATGGCTGGGACGCGGACACGCCGCCGCTCGGGGCGACCGTGCGGGACGATAAGCTCTATGGCCGCGGCGCCTGCGACATGAAGGGCGGTCTGGCCTGCGCCATTGCCGCTCTAGTCCATACGTTCGAGCGCGTGGCGGCGGATGGCGCGCTGCCCCGCCGCGGCTTTTCACTCATCTGCTCGGTCGACGAGGAAGACTTTATGCGTGGCTCAGAGGCCGCGATCGATGCCGGCTGGGTCGGTTCGCGCGAATGGGTGCTGGACACCGAGCCCACCGACGGACAGATCCAGGTGGCGCACAAGGGACGTACGTGGTTCGAGATTGAAATGGCTGGCGTGACGGCGCATGCGAGCCAGCCCTGGAAGGGCGCGGATGCCGTCGCCGCCATGGCCGAGGCCGTGTGCTCGCTTCGCCGCGCGTTTGCGACGCTGCCCGCGCACGGTGAGTTGGGGCCCTCGACCATTACGTTTGGGCAGATCGAGGGCGGCTATCGTCCCTATGTGGTGCCAGACCATGCCAAGGTCTGGGTCGACATGCGCTTGACCCCGCCGGCCGATACAGCCGCCGCGACGCGCATGGTAGAGCAGGCCATCGCCGGCGCCGAAGCCGCCGTTCCCGGTTGCCATGGCAGCTACACCGTGACGGGCGACCGCCCCGCTATCGAGCGCGATCCGAGCTCTCCCCTTCTAGCTGCACTCAAGCGCGCAGCAGACGATACGACGGACGCGGACACGACCGTCGGCTTCTTTACCGGCTACACCGACACCGCCGTCATTGCCGGCAAGACAGGTAACCGCAATTGCATGAGCTACGGTCCCGGGTCGCTCGCGCTCGCGCACAAGCCCAACGAATATGTGCCCCACGCCGATATCGTTCGTTGTCAGCAGGTGCTAATCGCGCTCGCCGATAACGTGCTCTGGGACGCGAGCGGCCAAGTTGGGGCATAATAAGCCGCAAACAAACCGACTCGTGCGTTAGGACCGCCCATGAAAGCACTTCCGTTTCCCTGCATCCGCCCGGCTCAGGACCGTGTGCTCGAGGCGCTGCCTGCGATGGGCGGTATCCTGAGCGGCAACGACGCCCTGCGCGGCGCCATTGCTGACGGCCTAATGCTCAAGGATCCAGGCGCGGCGTATTACGTGTACGAATGCTCGGGCGAGCCGGGTCGCGCGACGGGTGTCGTGGCGATTTGCCCAGTCGGCGTACTGGCAGGCGACGGCGTGATCCCCGCAGATGCGGCCGCAGCCGCCCGCGCAATCGCCGAGCTTAAGGTGCAGCCTCGTCCCGTGTCGCTCGCCTACGAGGCCTCGCCCGTCATGGATATCATCCTGGGCGCTGCCAAAGAAGGCGCATCGCTCTACGCCGTTACCGACCCCGCGGGCATTACGCACCGCGCGTGGGAGGTCAAGCGCGAGGACGCCGTCGGGGCCATCCGCGCTATGCTCGACCAAGCACCGGAGCCGGCACTGACCGACGACCCCGCCTACGCCGCCGCTCTGACCGGGGCGTCGCAGCTGCTGGCCGATGAGGCCCGTGCCGCCGGAACGTACACCGGCAAGGAGCCGTTCAACTTTACCGTTGCCGTGCTCTTCCCCGCCGCGCAGGTCAGCGGCGCCGCGCCGCAAGTTCCGACAGGTCTGCTCACGCACCAGGTCGCGCGGTTCTAGCAAGACCAGACCGCCCAGCACAAAATATCGGCAGCTCAACAAACAGGGGGCGGAGATGCAGCAGGTACATGCATCTCCGCCCCTTTTGTGTCGAGAAGTTATGCCGGCGACCCGTGCCGCCACGCTCGCGTTATCCGCGCTGCGGACCTGCAGTAGCCACAAGCGGTTCAAGCCCCAGCTCGCGCGCGTAATCCTCCTGCGTAAAAATCTCAATCAGTTCAAACGTACCGGCCTCGTCGTCAAACACGAAATGCAGCACCGAGCAGTTGCCCGGCACGCGATCGCGCTCGTCTGCCGCAGCGCCCCTTGTGTGGTCCAAAAACTCCTTGATGGCCGATCCGTGGCTCACCGCAAGGACGCACTTGTGGTCCGGGCGTCGCACGAGCTCGGTCAGCGTCGCCACCATGCGCTCACGCACCTGCATCTGACCCTCGCCGCCAAACTGGCGATAGAAATCGCACCACGGGCGCTCGGGCATCAACATCACGCGCTCGGCTTCAAAATCGCCAAAGAACCACTCACGCAGGCCGTCCAGGCGCTCGTACGCCAAGCCCGGCCACAAGTTGGCGATAGTCTGCTCGGTGCGATGAAGCGTAGAGGTGTAGGCATGATCGGGCTCAATGCCGCGCGCACGTAAAAACATGCCGGCGCGCGCCGCCTGGTCGCAACCCAACTGCGTAAGCGGCGAGTCACTCCACCCCTGAATGATACGCTTAAGGTTGAATATCGTCTGTCCATGACGGACCAGATACAGATCTTTATTCATAGGGGTCCTTTCGTTCGTTACCAATCAAGGAGCGAAAACGCCCCGTCGCAATAGCCAAAATGAAGCACGGCACCGTTGTCGGGTAGCTCTCCCCTGCCAGTCACATACTCAAGAAACTCCTGGCAGGCTGAGCCGTGGGAAACCGCCAGCACGCAGTCGTGCTGCGGCCTGGCCATGATGCGCGACAGCACCGCGACCATACGCGACTGGAGCTGCACTTCCGACTCGCCGCCAAACGCCACCGGATAATCACCCCAGGGCTGCGGCGGCATCTCGCGATTTGATGTGCCCTCCAGCGAGCCAAAATGCCACTCACGCAGGTCATCGACCAGCTCTATCGAGCGGCCCTCACCAGCAATTAGCTCTGCCGTACACCGCGCCCGCCCCAACGGAGACGAATACACATGGTCAAAGGTCACGCCGCGGTCCTCGAACGCCGCGCGCGTCGCCAGCGCCTGCTCGCGCCCGTGCGCCGTAAGCGGCGAATCGTGCCAGCCCTGCAAAATGCTCTGCACATTGAGCTCAGTCTGCCCATGCCGCACCAAATACAGATCTGCCACACGCTCTCCCCTCGTACCACCACAAAGGGGACAGGCACCTTTGTGGTGGTTTACCGTCTGATCACGCCGCGGTGACGCTCAGCTACACCAGCACGTCGGCGAGCGGGCGCTTGGGTACGTGGTGCACCTGTGCCTCGTCGCGCCAGTAATTAATTGAGCCGTCGGGGTTGGAATCGATCGCATCGATCACCTGCGTCTCGGCCGGAACGCCAAACGCCATGATCAGCTTGAGCTCATACTTGTCGTTATCGAGCCCCATGGCATCGATCGCGTGGGGCGTAAAGGCCTTGAACATGCAGGCTGCCACCTCGGGCGTGGCGCTGCGGGCGGCGAGCATCATCGTCTGCGCGGCAATGCCCGTGTCGGCCTCGGTAATGGGAGCGGCGGGCTTACCCGGAACGGCGCGCTCGGCCAAAATCGCGATGTAGCCGGTCGGGCGCTCACCCTCGGCAGGACCCGGCCAATCCTTAAGCGCACCGGCCCACGCGAGCTCATCAAATACGCGCGCGCAATCCTCGGCACCGCTCACCACATGAAAACGAAGACGCTGAGCATTGGCACCACAGGGAGTCAGGTGCGCCAGCTCCGCCAGCTCAAGCAAAAGCTCACGCGGCACGCGCATGGACTCGTCAAAGCGACGGCACGTACGGGCGCGGCGAACCAACGCATCAAACGCGTTCAAGCCGAGCTTTTCGCAACCCTGCTTTGCCATCGACTCGGCGCTTACCGGCGCCGCGGGAACTGCTTCGTTCATAGGGACCCCCAATACAAGCCAATTGTCCTTAGGAAAATCTAACCTAAAACGTAGGCAATAACGAACAGGGCTGCAATGTTCTACACCTGTTGAATAGAAAATCGCGACGTGGGGAACAACGGAAACAATTCGGGGCCTTTGGGTTACGTTTCGCCCTCCCCGACCCATACGCCAGCGCCTTTAGGCGATACTGGTTGTAACGATCAAGGCTTACGCCGCACGGAAAGGAGACATTATGGGCATCTTTAAGAACGATGACCAAAAATCGAGCCAGTTTGGATTTGACGAGAAAAGCATGGCAGGCAAGGCCGTCAAGGCCGTGCGCTGGATTTACGCCATCACGGGCGTCTTGGCGCTCGTCGCCGGCATCGCACTGCTGTTTGCGCCCGCCAAGTCCCTCGTCTTCCTAACGACCGTCTTGGGCTTCTACTTTGTGATCACGGCCGCGATCAGGCTGTTTACCGCTGTTTTCGAGCCACTGCTGCCCACCGGCTGGCGCGTGACGAGCATCATCTCCAACCTACTCATTATCTTGGGCGGCGTCATAATCCTGCGCAACCAGGCCTTCTCGACCGCGACGCTCACCACGATGGTGGTTATCGTGGCCGGCTTTGGCTGGATCGTCGAAGGTGTCATGTCCATTCTGGAGTCCGAGCTTTCGTCCAACCGTGCCCTCGCCATCCTGAGCGGCGCGCTCTCCATCATCGCCGGCATGTTCGTGTTTATCTATCCGCTGTGGTCGGCCAAGATGCTCGTCATCTTTAGCGGCGCCGCACTGCTGGTGTTTGGCGTAACGCTGATTGTTCGCGCTATTCAATTTGGCAAACTGGTGCACTAGATGCCGCAAACGCTCTTTATTGATGCAGACGCCTGCCCGGTCACGCGCGAGTCGATTGACTGCGCGCGGCGGGCGGGCGTCGCCGTCGTTATCGCCGGCAACAGCACACAGAACCTGGAACGCCACATTCGCCGCGACGATCCGCGCGACGTCGAGCATGCGCGACGCGGATTTTGGGTCACGACGCTCGATGTGAGCGTGGGCGCCGACAGCGCCGACTTTGCCATTGTCGAACGCCTGCAGGCGGGCGATGTAGTCGTGACGCAGGACATTGGCTTGGCGAGCATGGTGCTCGGGCGCGATGCCGCCGCCATCGGCGTGCGCGGGCGCGTCTACGATAAGGCGACCATCGACATGCAACTGTTTATTCGCCACGAGGAAAAGAAGGTGCGCCGCGCCGGCGGTCGCACTCGCGGTCCGGCGGCATTTACCAGCGAAGACCGGGCCCGCTTTAAGCGCAACCTCACCGAGCTGCTGCGCTAACCAAGGTAGATTTTCGGGACATGCCCGGAAATCTACCTTTTTGTTTTGGCGATTGACGCGCATCCAACGCCCAAGTCATGGCGGTAGATTTTACGGTATACCCCAGTTTTTACGGCCTATCCCAAACATCTACTTAGAGGCCAAAGGCGGAAAGGATGAGACCCCAGCCCGCGCCGATGACGTACATCATAATCAGGAACACGGCATTTTCGCGGGCGCTGCGGTTGGTGCGGAACAGCACCAGATAACCCACGCCGGCGGAAATGAGCGTGCCGGCGAGCATCGGCGCCAGTTGCAGCGCGCCTTCCAGATACAGCTGTGTAATGACCACGCTCGCCGAGCAATTGGGAATCAGCCCGACAAGCGCCGAACCCAGGACAGCGAGTATCTCGTTGCCGCGCAGGAACTGCTCGATCGCGGACTCGCCGAACGTCTCGAGCACGGCGACCAGAATCAGCGTCACCAGAAAAATGAATACCGAGACCTGCACGGTGTGCGAGATCGCACTGCGGATGATCGACAGGACAGGCGTCCCTTCGTGGGAGTGAGAGTGACCGTGACCATCATGGTGTTCATGTTCGCCCTCATGACCGTGATCGTGGCCATGTCCGTGTTCGTGCTCGTCCTCGTCTTCATCGCAACCGCAATGGTCGCGCTCGCACAACTCGTGGATGTGGTCGGCGCTCACGCCTGCCTCGGCCACCTCGTCGATGATGTCACCGCCGCTGTGGTCGTCATGCGCGCAGTTAACGTGCGCCGGATTGACAGTGGTCCCCAACACGGTACGACGAATCGCCGCATGCGCGCGGGCGTTGCGACGCAGACCGCGAATGGCGGCATCTACGATAAAGCCCGTGGCCAGTGCGATAAGCGCTTTCGAAGCCAAAAGCATCGCCATAGTCTGCACGGGAACCTGCTCGGCAAGTAGCAGCGGCAGCATCTCGTCGGAGGTCGAAAGGAACACCGCCACCAACGTGCCCAAGGTCACGACACGGCCGGCGTACAGCGTTGCTGCCATGGCCGAAAATCCGCACTGCGGCACAATGCCCAGCAGCGAGCCAACCACGGGACCCGCAGCGCCGGCGCGCTTGATAGCGCCGTTGACGCGGTCGCCCGCAACGTGCTCAAGTGTCTCGAGAGCAAGATACGTCACCAACAAAAACGGCACCAGCGACAGCGTGTCCTTGCCGGCGTCGAGCAGAATATCAATCAGTAAATCCATGACGGATGGAACCTTTCGTGTCTTTCGGCAGCATTGTAAAAGTCCTAGCGGTCAACTAGGGTATTGTAGTTGTCCCGGGCGCGGTGCCAATAGTTGCCCATGGTAAACTATCATCTCGCCACAACTCAGTAACCCCGAGCCGCGCGACGCGGCCCGTCCAAGGAGCAGCCTATGAACGTTTCGCAAGCACTTGAATACGAGCGCCAGCCGTTTATTCCCATGTTTATCTATGGCGACCACGGTGCCATGGAGTCCGAACGCCAGAAGGGCGAAGAGGCCCTCAAGGTGCTCGAGACCGAGTATTTTACTGCCGAGGACGACCCCGGCTTCGACTTTGCCACCGTGCGCGACCTGGCCGACCGCAACCGCGACCTTTGCGACCAGATTGGGGAGGCACGCCTGCGCAATGTGACGCCCGCGACGCTCTCGCGCGGCCTGTCCGACGCCGACACCTGCGCCGCCATCGGCAAAATGCAAAAGCGCACCGCCGCGTCCGTTATGCGCGAGATCCGCGGTGACCGCGACGCGCTCGGCGTGGCCTACGCCCGCAAGCCCATCCAGGGCACCGTGCTCGGTGTCGACATCGAGACCACCGGCCGTGCACCCGAACGCGGTTATATCATCAACGTCGGCTGGGAGATCATGGAACTCACCAGCGACGCCATCCCGCACGACGCCGAGGCGCACTACTGTGGCCTGCCCGACATCTACCGCGGCGAGGATGTACCGCTGTCGAATATCCACCACATCACCTGGAACGACATCGACGGCAAAAAGCCGTTCCGCGAGAACAAGGAACTGCAGAAGCAGCTGCTCAAGCTCATGAAGAAGTACCCGTACATGGCACACAACGCCGCGTTTGAGGACAGCTGGTTCAAGATCCACCTGGACGGCTACGCCGAGGCACGCCGCGCGGGTAAGATCATCGTCATCGACTCGCGCCAGATCTGCCGCAGCCTGGATGCCGACGTCCGCTCGCTCCCCCGCGAGTCCGCCCCCGCCGCGCTCGAGAACTGGGCACGCCGTCGCGGCACCCTCGCGCCCGACGCCAACGAGCAGCATCTGGGTCTGGACGACACCGACCTCATGCTCCGCACGGTACAGGCCGAGTTCAACCTCAAGAACCTATTCGCGAAATAACCGATCCATCTGCGGGAGCGCCTGCCAGGCACAGTGCAATCCGTCTGGACGCACCGGCACGCAGTAAACTAGGGCGCAGTCTTATGGCTGCACCCTAGTTTTCATCAAAACGAGCAAATACGCGTGCTTCACATAGTCGGCAGGTTGGCCCACCTACTTTTTTCGAGTTGTTCGGCCAGCTAAACCACTAGTCGAGGCCCCTTGAACCGCAATCGAGCGCTATAGTCGCCCCAATTTCGCAACCAAGCCCCATAAATCTACCTGAATCAATTCGAATAGGACGTTGCGATCGCACCATTCGTATGGGATAAGGCCGAATAACTCAAATTATGTTGGTGAGGCATCTGAGCGGTCGGCAAAAACGCTTAGAAGCTACGAATCCGCAACTAAAGTTCACCAAAATGGGGCAGCCGACAGAAACCTCCCCAGCCGAAGCTGCCCCCCCTCAATACGACAGCTCAAAAACCCACCGTTCGCAGAAGATAAGCCGCGCCCCAATACCGTTGCCCGAAGTTTCGGGCGTATATGGCGTCCGCTATGCCATCATGCGCGTATGAGAATCGTTCTGTCACATACCACGGCACGCGCTGTATACCAAACAGTCAACTCGCTCGCAAGCTACGCGACCGATCCCATACCTATGGAAAAGATCAAGGTGTCTGCGCCGACCACGTCCGACCTGGAAGCGGCGCGAGCATGGCTCAACAGAAAGAATGTCGATTCTGAAAGCATCCATGTGCTGACGTTTTCCAATAATGCCAAAAGGCACTGCAAGGGCTGCATCTGCCACTGCACGCGCTATACGTTTGATGCAGAAAGCTACCTAGAACTCGAGCCGAACGTCTACATCGTCGATATCAAGCTGTGCGCGTTAGAAGCAGCAGCCGACCTCAACCTTTCGGAGCTCGTTGAGTATTACTTTGAAATCTGCGGCTCCTACGCGCTTGGAACGTCCGACGAAACTCAATATCGCGAGCGCCCAGCCCTAACCAGCGTTGAAGAGCTCAGAGCCTTCTTTTCAGAGGCATCGGGGTATCGTGGATCTAATAAAGCACTTAAGGCACTTTCTTATGTACGCGAAGGCTGTCGCTCCCCACTCGAAACGGCGTTTGTCATGATGCTGACAATGCCCAAGTCAATGGGTGGCTTAGCCATACGCGCTATCAAAACGGACTATCCGATCCCAGTCCCCAAAAGATACGCCGCCCTAACGCGACGGACGGTTTTCTACCTCGACGCGCTGCTCGAAAATTCGATGACCGATATCGAATACAACGGCTTTTACCACGACGAGCCCGAACAGCAATCAATTGACGAGGAACGCCGAAACACGCTGCGAAACATGGGATATGCCGTTATAACAGTTAGTCGTCATTCATTTTTCAAGCAGTCCGCTTTTAGGCGGGTCATGGAAGCGATTCGCATTCGCGAGAAGATATGGCCCCGGCCTACCCCCGATAAATTTGGCCACCTGCAAGAAAATCTTCCTGAATTTTTCTTGCGGCGCTACTTCGAATACGGTCGCCGCGTCCTGGAGACGCTCAAAGAAGAAGAGGCCGCCAAGCGCGAAATTGCAAGCCAATATCCGCAAGCTGATGACCCGAGCATCAACGATGTGCCAGAACCCGACGACATGCAACACGTCGGGGCCCTTGCTGAGGAAATCAATGGACCTTGGGAATGCGACATGTTCGCAAAAATCGATGAAAACCGCACGGAAGACGACACGATTATTGATCTAATTGAGAATTCGCTCTTCTAAAGGCGGTCCCTGCGGATGTCCACCTACATTTTTCGACTTATTCGGCCACCGATGTGCCAGATTGGCTGCAGCAATGCTCAATATAACTTTAGATAAAACTGATTCTGCAGGAACTCCCGTAGAGGAAGAACTGATTCTCGCGGTATTTAACACGATAAAGTACAAATATGAACAGTTCTAATGCTTCTCAAGGTGGCTTTCTTAGCATGCTGGCCGAACATCTCGAAATATGTTGGCGAGCATTGCGTCGATGTCTCCCAACCCGCAGAAAATCGCAGAGGCGGCAAGCAGTCATCGAAATTATCGCAAATTGTATTGACATATGAACATGCGCTCATATAATCGGAAGTAAATTATATGAGCGCATGTTCATATGAAAGGATATTGCAATGAGCATCCGCGTTGATGAAACGAAACCCGACATCGAGGCCACCGAACCCGCGATTCCCACCACCTGCTCGCCCGAGGACCTTCCCGACGAGGAACTTCTCTACGACCTTGCCGACCTGTTCAAGGTCTTCAGCGACACCACGCGCATCAAGATCCTCTATGCCCTCATGGGCCGCGAGCTCTGCGTGGCAGACATCGCCGAAGCGACCGAAACCTCGCAGTCCGCGGTGTCGCACCAGCTGCGCACACTCAAGCAGTCGCACCTGGTTAAATTCCGGCGCGACGGGCGCAACATCCTATACTCGCTCGCCGACGATCACGTCTACACCATGCTCAACCAGGGCATGAGCCATATCTGCGAATAGCAACCAACCACGGTACCAGCGCGGCCTGCACCCAAGCCGCAAAAACAGGGAAAGGAACCCACCATGAAAAAGCAGTTTAAACTCGACGAGATCGACTGCGCCAACTGTGCGCGTGAGCTTCAGGACGAGCTGGCCAAGCTCGATGGCGTCAAGTCCGTTTCGGTCAACTTTATGACCCAGAAGTTGACGCTCGAAGCCGACGACGCCGAGTTCGATGAGGTCCTCGATCGCGTCGTGGAGTTTACCGCCGACGCCGAGCCGGACTGCGAGATCATTCTCTAGCCCAGGTTTACGCTGACCCACAAGGCCGCGCTTGCTGCGGCCTTTGCTCGCGAAATTATATGAGCGAGTGTTCATACATTCAAATGGGAGGTTTGAATCATGGCGGCTGCCGATCCCAAAAAGAAAAAGAAGAAGCGCAAGAAGAAAGAGTCCCTTGAGCATAAGCGCAACCGTATCCTGGTAGCGCTAGGCATTTTTTCGGTGGTGTACGCCCTAGACGAGCTCGGTACCCTTACCGCCACATTCGGCACCCCGGGTGACGTCTACGCCAGCTTCGTGCTGTTCCTGGTGCCGTTCCTAATTGCCGGCTACGACGTACTCCAGAAGGCGTTCAGCAACATCCGCCGCGGCAAGGCGTTCGACGAGAGCTTCCTCATGGCCGTCGCGACCATCGACGCGTTTGCCATGGTGCTCTTCCCCGACACCGACCCGCACATGGCCGAAGGTGCCGCCGTCATGCTGTTCTACCAGGTCGGCGAGCTGTTCCAAGCATACGCCGTGGGTAAGAGCCGCAAGTCGATCAGCGCCATGATGGACATCGCGCCCGACTACGCCAACGTCGAGCAAGCCGACGGCACGCTCGAGCAGGTCTTTCCCGATGACATCGCCGTCGGCACCGTGATCGTGGTCAAGCCCGGCGAGCGCGTGCCTATCGACGGCGTCATCGTCGAAGGCGAGACACAGCTCGATACCGCCGCGCTCACGGGCGAGTCAGTCCCACGCCCGGCCAAAACCGGAGACGATATCATCAGCGGCTGCATCAACATGACGGGTCTCATCCACGTGCGCACCACCAAGCCATTTGGCGAGTCCACCGTCGCGCGCGTCCTGGAGCTCGTAGAAAACGCCAGCGAAAAGAAGGCGCGCACCGAGAACTTCATCACGCGCTTCGCCCGCGTCTACACGCCCGCCGTCACCGGCGCTGCCGCGGTACTCGCGCTCGGCGGCGGCTTGGTCACCGGCGCCTGGTCCGACTGGATCCTGCGCGGCCTGACCTTCCTGGTCGTCAGCTGCCCGTGCGCGCTCGTGATCAGCGTGCCGCTCAGCTTCTTTGGCGGCATCGGCGGCGCATCCAAGCTAGGCGTTCTCATCAAGGGTTCTAACTACCTCGAAACGCTCGCCGACGTGGACACCGTCGTCTTCGACAAGACCGGCACGCTCACCAACGGCACGTTTTCGGTCGTGGCGGTGCACCCCGAGTCTGGCTATACCGAGCAGTCGTTGCTCGAGGTCGCAGCCCTTGCGGAGTCGTTCTCCGATCACCCCATCGCGCAGTCCGTGCGCGCCGCCTACCATGGCGAGGTCGACCCCAAGCGCGTAAGCGACTCCACCAACGACGCGGGCCATGGCGTGACGGCAACCATCGACGGCAAGCACGTCGTCGTTGGCAACGCAAAAATGCTCGCCGCGACCGGAGTCGAAGCACCCGATTGCGAGGTCGTCGGTACGATCCTTCACGTGCTGGTCGATGGCATCTATGCCGGCCACATTGTAATTGCCGACACCGTCAAGGCCGATGCCGAGCAGACGATCAGCGACCTGCACGCCGCCGGCGTCAAGCGCACCGTCATGCTCACGGGCGACCGCGAGGAGGTTGCGGCGTCTGTGGCCAAGCAACTCAGTCTCGACGAGTTCCACGCGCAGCTGCTGCCGGGCGATAAGGTCGAGCGTGTTGAGGCGTTGCTCGCGGCCGAAAGCGGCAAGGGCAAGCTCGCCTTTGTCGGCGACGGTATCAACGACGCGCCCGTGCTTACGCGCGCCGATGTTGGCATTGCCATGGGCGCTATGGGTTCCGACGCCGCGATTGAGGCCGCCGACGTGGTGCTCATGGACGACAAGCCGTCCAACATTTCCCGCGCGATCCGCGTGGCACGCAAGACCATGGCGATTGTCTGGCAGAACATCATCTTTGCGCTGGGCGTTAAGCTGCTGATACTTGTGCTGGCAGCGCTGGGCATCGCTAACATGTGGCTTGCTGTGTTCGGCGACGTGGGCGTGGCGATTATCGCCATCCTGAACGCCATGCGCGCGATGGGTGTCAAGAACCTGTAGCGTCCGTAGTCCCTCCGGCCGGGGTCGGGCTTGGTTTTGAAAACGTCCTCGACCAATGAAGTGCCCCCGTTCTGCTCCTACGGAGCTACGAACGGGGGCACTTCTGGTCTGCGGAATGTTTTCAAAACCAAGCCCGACCCCGGCCTGCGGTGACGTTGCTGGCGGTTCTTGGGCATCGCTTGCTGGCGGGGTTCCTTGTCTGAATTGAACTTAGTTGGTGGGGCTACTGGTCCCGGTCGCTGGCTCGCGCTTTGCGCGAACTCCGCGCTACTGGGGATCAATTAGGCTTCCGTTGCTGGGCCCGCCACATCTTCCCGCCCCAGCATCGACCTCAGCTTCTCAAAGCTCTCCTCACTCAAGCAATGCTCCATGTGGCAACCCTCTTGCGAGGCAACATCGGGCGCTACACCTGCATCCTCTAGCAGCCCCACAAAAAAGCAATGGCGCTCCCACATTTGACGGGCAACCTCAAGACCGCGTTCCGTCAGATGCACATCGCGTTTGCCCATCTCCACGTAGCCGGTGCTCTCCAAGGCCGCCATGGCTTTAGAGACGCTTGCTTTGGTTACGCCCAGGTATTCGGCAACGTCAATTGATCGAACGATGCCTTGGCGCTCCGAGAGCACATAAATAGATTCGAGATAGTCTTCTCCAGATTCACGCAGGGCCATGGGCCGCCTTTCGCGATGACTTCTAGTTAGCCTTTGGATACTTTTACTTGATTTACTTTACCGCAAAAGTTGCCCATGTCTTACTACGTTGTTTAAAAAGTTAACCGTGTTTCACAAAATGCGCGGAGCAAGCAGGGCGACACGGCACGCAACGCGCAAGGAGTGTCCCCAGCTGCCGGCAGATAAGGAACGTCCCTAAGTGCCGGGTCGCAGCTACACGAGTCCAAAGTGCTTCGCGGCGTTGTAGATGCCGTCGTCGTCCACGGCAGTCGTCACATAGGTCGCCGCAGCTTTCACCGTGTCCTGTGCGTTGCCCATGGCCACACTTGTGCCCACGGCCGAGAACATCGACAGGTCGTTTTCGCCGTCGCCAAAGGCGATCGCCTCGCTCGCGTCGATGCCCAGGCGCTCCAGCGTCGCCGCCACGCCCAGATCCTTGCCGCCGTTGGCGGGAATAATGTCGCAGAACAGGTCGCACCAACGCGTGGTGAGCGAATGCGACACCGCATCAGTCACGATATGCTCGTCGGCCGGATCAACAAAGGCGCAGAACTGGTAGACCGGTGCGTCAAAGGCGTGCTCAAACGGCTCCTCGTGGTAGACAATTCCCGCGTTGCTGCCAGCCGTCACCACGCGCTCGGACAGGCGGTTCACAAACGAGTTCTCGCCCTGCATGCACAGCGAGTCGTAGCGCCCCCGCGCCACCTGGTCCACAATCACCGCGACGTCGTCCGGATCGATCGGGCAGCTGCGGTAAACCCCCTCGGCATCAAAGCAGTGCTGGCCCGAAAGCGTAATGTACGCATCCCAACCAAGATCGAACAGCCAATCAGGCATCTGGTAGGTCGGACGACCCGTGGCGATCACGCACGCAATCCCCTGCTCATGAAAGCTGTCGAGCACCTGCTGCGCCGACGCCGGAATCCGGTGGGTCTTAAAGCTCAGCAGCGTGCCATCGATATCGAAAAACGCGGCTTTGATCATCCTCGTCTACTCCTCGCCCTCGAGCTTTTCGCTCGCCTCGAGCCACGCCATCTCCAGCTCGTCCATGGCGGCGTGGGCCTCGTCGATCTTTGCCTGCTGCTCGCCCAGCGCCGTGTAGTTGGTGGGATCGACCTGGGCCATGGCGGCCTCGGCCTCCTCCACGCGAGCGCGCTGCGTCTCCATCTTGCGCTCGAGAGAGCTCACCTCGCGGCGGAGCTTCTGGCGTTCGGCGTTGGAAAGACCGTTGGGCTGCCCGCTCGTCTTAGGCTTTTCGGCCGCAACCGCTGCGGCACCGGTGTCGAACGTGCCGGTCTTGGCGCTCGGCGCGCCCACGGGCTCGCCCTCAGCAGTAGCGTTGCACAGGCGCAGGTACTGGTCGACGCCGCCGGGCATATGCGTCAGGTGACCGTCGAGCAGTGCCCACTGCTGGTCGGTCACGCGCTCCATGAGGAAACGGTCGTGCGTCACCAGGATCAGCGTGCCCGGCCAGCCGTCGAGCAGGTCCTCGACAATCGCGAGCATGTCGGTATCCAGGTCGTTACCGGGCTCGTCCAGGATAAGCACGTTGGGCTCGTCCAGAATCGTCAGCAGCAGCGACAGGCGACGGCGCTGGCCGCCCGAAAGATCGCCGATGCGGCTCCAGAGCTGCTGCGTCGTAAAGCCCAGGCGCTCGCAAAGCTTCTCGGGCGAAGTCTCCTTGCCGTCGATAACGTAGTACTTCTTATAATGGCTGAGCACCTCGCGGATCGTGTCGCCCATAAAGGGCTCGAGCTCCTCGAGCTGCTGCGACAGCACGCCAAAGCGCACCGTCTGGCCGATCTTTACACGGCCACGCAGGGGCGCGATCTTGCCCTGGATCACGTCGAGCAGTGTGGACTTGCCGGCGCCGTTCTCGACCAAAAGGCCATAGCGGTCGCCCGCACCAATACGC
>CALBBA010000282.1 GCA_937926755.1 uncultured Collinsella sp. | reverse complement strand
ATTTGGTTGCGGTAGAGCTCGGGGTAGAAGCCGCCCGCCGCCAGCAGCTCATCGTGCGTGCCGCGCTCGATAATCTGGCCGTCACGCATCACCAGAATGCAGTCGGCGTTGCGAATCGTCGACAGGCGGTGCGCCACGACAAAGCTCGTGCGACCGGCCATAAGCTCGTCAAACGCCGCCTGCACCTGCAGCTCGGTACGGGTGTCGATGCTCGAGGTGGCCTCATCCAGCAGCAGGATCGCCGGATCGGTGAGCATGACGCGCGCAATGCACAGCAGCTGCTTTTGGCCTTGGCTAAACGTGCCGCCGTCCTCGCCGATCACCGTATCGTAGCCGCCTGGCAGCTGCACGATAAACTTATGCGCATGAGCGCGCTTGGCGGCCTCGACAATCTGCTCGCGCGTGGCATCGGGGCAACCGTAGGCAATGTTCTGGGCCACCGTGCCCTCGAACAGCCAGGTGTCCTGCAGCACCATGCCAAAGGCACGGCGCAGGCTCGCGCGCGTGTAGTCACGCGAAGACCGGCCATCGACCGCAATGCGACCGGCATCGATATCGTAAAAGCGCAGCAGCAGGTTGATGAGCGTCGTCTTGCCGCAGCCCGTGGGGCCGACGAGGGCAAAGCGCATACCGGGCTTGGCATCGATGCAGATATCCTGCAGCAGTTTGCGGTCGGGCACATAGCTAAAGTCCACGTGTTCAAACGAAACCTCGCCCTGCGGGGCGGCAAGCTCTACAGCGTCCGACGCGTCGGGCTCCTGCTCGCGCGCATCGAGCAGCGCGAACATGCGGCGCGCCGAGGCGTACGCGGTCTGGATCTGCGTGATGACGTTCGTGACCTCGTTGAACGGTTTAGTGTACTGGTTGGCATAGGACAGGAAAATCTGCACGCCGCCCACCGTGAGCGCCGCAGGCACGCCCGTGATCACGCCCACGCAGCCGATCACGGCGACCACGGCATAGATGATGTTGTTAATAAAGCGCGTACCGGGGTTGGAGAGCGAACCCATAAACTGCGCGCGCTCGCCCGCCGTATAGAGCTCGGCGTTGAGGGCATCAAAGCGCGCTTGGGCGTGCGGGCCGTAGGCGAAGGCGTCCACGAGCTTTTGCTCACCCACATACTCCTCGATATGGCCGCCCAGCTGGCCCTGAATGCGCTGCTGCGCTGTAAAGCTCTTGTTGGAGAGCTTGGCGATGGCGCCCGCCGCAAAGATGGAAAGAGGTGTGACAAGCACCACCACGAGCGTCATGGTCAGGTTGATGGAGAGCATAAACGCGAGCGTGCCCACGATGGTGATGACGCCGGTAAAGAGTTGCGTAAAGCCCTGCAGCAGGCCGTCACCCACCTGATCGACGTCATTGACCACGCGGCTCATGAGGTCACCGTGGGCATGGCCGTCGATAAAGCTGAGCGGCATGCGGCTGAGCTTGTCGCTCGCCTCCACGCGCATGTCGCGCACCGTCTCGTAGGACAGGCGATTGACGCAGTAGCCCTGCAGCCACTGAAAGGCCGCCGCGCCCACCACGACAATCGCGAGCTTGGTAACGAGCGGCAGCAGCGCGTCAAAGTCCACCTGCCCGGCGGCAACGATGAGATCGATGCCCTCGCCGATGAGGATGGGCGTATAGAGTTGCAGGATCACCGAGATGGCGGCGCTCACAAACGATGCCGTAAATGAAATGCGATGCGGACGGACGTAGCCCAGCAGGCGGCGAGTCACCGCACCCACGGGGTAGCGCTCGGGGTCGCCGGGCTGACGCGGGCCGTCTCCCAGGTCGTTGAGGTTATCGTTGCCGGACACGTTGGCCGTCATCGTGGCAACCGAACCGGAAGAAGTATACGGATTCATCTAGCAGCCCTCCTTTGCGCAAGTGGATGCCGGGGCAGCCGGGACAGACGCGGGCGTCGCGCTCCCCTGCTGGCCCTCGAGCTCCTCGCGACGAAGCTGCGACTGGCAAATCTCGCGATAGAGTTGACAGCTTGCGTACAGCTCGTCGTGCGTACCCAGGCCCGCGACCGAGCCGTGGTCGAGCACGCAGATCATGTCGGCATCGCGCACGGTCGAGACGCGCTGGCTCACGATGACGGTCGTCAGCGGCAACCCGCCCTCGGCGGCGCCGCGCACGCTGCGCTCGCGGATGGCATGGCGAAGCGCCGCGTCGGTCTTAAAATCGAGTGCCGAGGCGGAGTCGTCCATAATCAGAATCTGCGGCGAACCCACCAAGGCACGCGCGATGGTCAGGCGCTGGCGCTGACCACCGCTGAAGTTCTTGCCGCCCGCCTCGACCGGGGCGTCGAGCCCCTGCGGCTTGTTGCGCACGAGCTCGCTGGCCTGCGCCATATCGAGCGCCGCCCAGAGCTCCTCGTCGGTCGCCGACTCGTCGCGCCAGGTCAGGTTGCTGCGAATGGTGCCGCTCACCAGCGACGCGCGCTGCGGGACGGTCGCGACCACGTGGCGCAGCTGGTCGAGCGGCCAGGTGCGCACGTCGGCACCCATTACGCTCACGCTGCCGGTACCCGCATCGTACAGGCGCGGAATGAGCGAGACGAGCGTGGACTTACCACTGCCCGTGCCGCCGATAATGCCGAGCGTTTTGCCCAGCGGCAAATCCAGAGTCACGTCGTTGACGGCATTGGCGGCACCCGCGCCAAAGGAGAAGCTCGCGTGGCTCAAGCTCAGCGTGGGAGCCGGAACAGCGCCACCCGCCAGTTCGCTCGGCTCGGGCAGCGCAACCGGCTCGTTGCCCTCGTCGGTGATGCCCGGCACGCAATTGAGCACCTCGTTGATACGCGACGCGCTGGCGCTCGCCTTGGTAAAGACCACGACCAGGTTGGCGACGTACACGATGGAGGTGAGCGTCTGCGTCATGTAGTTGACAAACGCCATGACCTGGCCCTGCGTAAGCTCGCCCACGCTGACCTGGATGCCGCCCACCCACAGGATGGCGCACACGCCCAGGTTCATCACCAAAAACGTGACGGGGTTGAGAATCGACGAGAGCTTGCCCACCGCGATGGCAGTATTGGCCTGGTCGTCGGCGGCCTGCGCAAAGCGCTCGCGCTCGTGATCTTCGCGCACGAAGGCGCGAACCACGCGGGCGCCCGAAAGGCCCTCGCGGCAGATAAGCGCGATGCGGTCGAGCTTTGCCTGCAGCTGCTTGTAGTACGGAATGCAGCGCGCCATGACAAACCAAAACACCAGGCCGATCGCGGGCGTGCAGATCAAAAAGATGATGCCGAGCTTAAGGTCGATGGCGAGGGCCGCGACCATGGAGCCCACCGCCAGGAAAGGCCAGCGGATAAGCATGCGCACGCCCAGCGCCACGGCGAGCTGCACCTGATTGACATCGTTGGTGATGCGCGTGATGAGCGACGGCGTGCCAAAACGGTCGAGCTCGGCATAGCTCAGTTTGTTGATATGCTCATAGAGTGCGCCGCGAATATCGGTGCCCATGCCCTGTGAGGTGAGCGCCGCCATCTTTTGGCAAACAAGCGTAAACGAGATGCCGATCACAGCCATGGCGCCAAGCAGCATACCGTAGTGGACGACGGCGTTGACATCGTGCGCACCGATGCCCTTGTCGATCATCTGGGCAATCACGAGCGGCGTCAGCAGGTCAAAGATCACTTCGATCAACTTGCACGCAGGGCCGATCACCATATACCGGCGAAACTTACCACCAAAACGCCTGAGCAACTCAATCATAAAAAGGCGCTCCCTATCATCATTCACACTCAATTCGAATCATGATAGTACGGTGAGCCCAAAAGAAGCGTAAACAACTCGTCATTTCTGGCGAGATTCAAGAGCGGGTTAATCGCCTGATATACTTACATTAGTGCTACCAAGTGAGTCGCCAACCCTTGAAATGAGGTGCCGAGATGAACGACATTCTCGCAAGAAGAGCAAGACGAGCAACTGTGGGCATCGCCCTTTCCGCGGCACTTGTCGCGGGAATCGCCCCCGTAGCGGCGATCGCGGCAGAAACCAGCTCCCCCACCGATGCAGTCGCCTTGCAGACAGCGGCCGCGAACTCGAGCGAAACCGCGGCCACCGAAAAAGACAAAGCGTATGCAGCCATGCAGGAAGCGCTCAAAAACCTCGAAGCCGCAAAGGCCGCGAGTTCCGAGAAAATTGCGCGCTTTAATAATGACATTGCCCGTTTTCAAAAGTACCGCGACGAGATGTTGGCGCAAGCCGCCGAATCGAAAGAATCCCTTCCTGCCATGCAAGCGGACATCGATGCAGCCCAAGCCAAATACGACGAGGCCGGCAACCGGGTAAGCGAGCTCCAGGCAAAATTAGACAACAAACTTGAGGTGCTTAAGGCACTCGAAGCACTCGGCGACGAGGAGCTTGTCAAAACTGTTAAACAGCAAATAAGGCAGTTGCAAAATGAGATCGTAGGGGCAAAAGCGTATGTAGATCATTGTGAAACGGAGCTTGACGAGTTCCAGCGCCGCCTCAAAAGTCAGGAAGGACGAGTTAATGACTGTGAACGTTCTGCAGAGAAATATAAAGCCCATATCGACCAGTTCATAGCCAAGCGAGATGCGCTCCTCGACAATTTGAAAAAAGTGCAAACGGCTTATGACGACGCCTGCAAGGCATACGAAGAGGCAAAAGCCGCGGCAGACAAGGCCACCTCGCCCGAGATAACGAAACCCACCGAGGCAACGCCTCCCTCCGGTTCAGCGCAACCGGCCGAGACGGCGCAGCCCGCCAGCTCATCCGCGACCGGCAAAGACGCCGCACCGAGCTCCGCCAAGCAAGCGAACACAAGCAACGGCAAGCAAGCAACTACGACCGCCGACAAGCTCGCAAACACAGGCGACACAACGCCAAGCGCAATCGCGCTCGCAGAAATCGCCGCCATGGGACTCGGAATAACCGCCGCAGCCACCCGCCGCCTCAAGAACTCAAAATAGCTGCCGACGAACGTCACCTTCGTCAATCCACAAACCCAAACCCAAAAGAGGCCCGTTTCCCCAACCAAAACCAGGGAAACGGGCCTCTTTAACTGCAAAATCCAAGCAGCAGCAACGTCTCTTGAACTACGTAGCCATCAATGCCCAGGCAACGCCAGCAAGCAGCACAAAACACGGGATTCAATTCTTCAGATAAATGCGCCTTTACGGGTGATTTTTGGACGAAGTGGCCCGGCCGGCGGCGAGATATTTGGTAGTCGAGCGATCCCGCAGGCGCAGCCGAGGACCAGCGAGACACCAAATATCTCGCCGCCGGCCGGGCCAAATCGCGGCACCAAAAAGCGCCCGTGCGCTCGATGGATTCGGATGCCCGACAGAGGCTCCTTATGGCTGCTTCCTTCCGGACCTGACCAGATTCGGAACATGTCGTCATCCGAACCCATCGAACGCGCTAGGCGCTCGGTATATCTTACCCGCTCCCGCCCAGCAGGGCAAGTGGGGCGAACCCATCGGATGGATTCGCCCCACTCGTGCATATCGCTAGCGGCGCCTGCGGTACAGGGCCGCGCCGCCCGCGACGGCCAGCGCGCCGATGCC
>CALBBA010000281.1 GCA_937926755.1 uncultured Collinsella sp. | reverse complement strand
GTCGCCATCACCACGCTCGTTGTCGGCCCTCCGGTCACGATGATCGTGCTCGGCGCCGCCGGTCAGGCTCCGATCGGCTGGTCGCTCGTGGGCGCCATCCTGCCGATCGTCGTCGGCATTATCCTGGGCAACCTGTACCCCAGCTTTAAGAAGATGATGGCACCGGCACTTTCCGCCATCATCGTGCTCGTCTTCTTTGCAATGGGCTCGACCATGACCTTTGGCCAGCTCATTAATGGCGGTCTTCCCGGTATTCTGCTCGGCGTGATCTGCTCGGTGATCTTTGCAATTCCCGTCATCGCGGTCGATAAGCTCACGGGCGGTACGGGTGTCGCAGGTGCGGCCATTTCGAGCTGCGCCGGAGCCAATGTGGCCACGCCTGCTGCCATGGCAAGCGTCAACGGGGCCATGTACGGCGGCGCCGTGCTCGCGACGGCTACGGCACAGGTTGCTGCCTGCGCAATCGTGACGGCTATTTTGACCCCGCTGGTCACCAGCTGGTGCTACAAGCATTTTGAGGGCCAGGGTCACAGCAAGGCAACGACCGACAAGGCCTCCGCAGCCGCCTAATGCCAAGCGGCAATCAAAGCTAAAAACTAGTCACGCCATAGGGCGGCCACGGGGGATCCTGTGGCCGCCCTGCAGTTTCTGTAGGGTCTCTGTGACACTTTACCCTGCTAAAGCTGGCATAACAGCTAGAGCGAACGTCGTACAAAGGCAAGGAAAAATAACATACAAATCGGTGAACGGTAGTTGTTCGCGCTCGCATTTCCTGCGGATTTGTTAAAAACGCCCTAATGGTATAAAAAAAGAAACATATAACAGCCCTGATGAAGGGGGTAGCTATGTTATCCTTCTCAAACGGGTGAAATCTTGGGTTTTGGGTTGCAGTTCCAAGGTGGACAAACGTTTTTCCCTGCACCAACGTGTGATGAAGAACGGAAGAAGCCGGTAGTGCAAACCGAAAATTCAAGAATTCAATAAGCAGCGGTGTGAGAGAGCGCCGCATTACACGTAACTAGGAGCGTGGTTACACAATGCAGGAGGCATGGGAAGGCTTCAAAGAAGGCATTTGGACGGGAGAGGTTGACGTCCGAGACTTCATCCAGAAGAACTACACCCCCTATGAGGGCGACGAGTCGTTCCTCGCCGGCCCGACTGAGCGTACCAAGGAGCTGTGGGGCGAGGTTCTCGACCTGCTGCTTAAGGAGCGCGAGCAGGGCGGTGTCCTCGATATGGACACCAAGACCGTCACGGGTATCGTGAGCCACCCCGCTGGCTACATCGATAACGCCCACCGCGAGAAGGAGACCATCGTCGGCCTCCAGACCGACAAGCCGCTCAAGCGCGCGCTGCACGTCAACGGCGGTATCCGCATCGCTTGCCAGGCTGCCAGCCAGCACGGCTATAAGGTCGATGAGAACGTTGTCGAGCGCTACACCTTCGAGCGCAAGACCCACAACGCTGGCGTCTTCGATGTCTACACCCCCGAGATGCGCGCTTGCCGCTCGGCTCACATCATCACCGGTCTGCCCGATGGCTATGGCCGCGGCCGCATTATCGGCGACTACCGTCGTGTCGCCCTGTACGGTGTCGACTACCTGATCAAGGACAAGGAGGCCCAGAAGGCTTCCACCCCGACGGTCATGACCGCCGACAACATCCGCGATCGCGAGGAGCTGCAGGAGCAGATCCGCGCCCTCGGCGAGCTCAAGATGATGGCCGAGACCTATGGTTTCGACATTTCCAACCCTGCTACCAACACGCAGGAGGCCATCCAATGGATGTACTTCGCCTACCTCGCTGCCGTTAAGGAGCAGAACGGCGCCGCTATGTCCATCGGCCGTACCTCTACGTTCATCGACATCTACGCTGAGCGCGACCTTGCCAACGGTACCTTCACCGAGGAGCAGATCCAGGAGTTCGTGGATCACTTCATCATGAAGCTCCGCATGGTCAAGTTTGCCCGTACCCCCGAGTACCAGGCCCTGTTTACCGGCGACCCGCAGTGGGTCACCGAGTCCATCGGCGGCATGGGTGTTGACGGCCGTACGCTCGTTACCAAGATGAGCTACCGCTACCTGCACACGCTCGAGAACATGGGCACCAGCCCCGAGCCCAACATGACCGTTCTGTGGTCGACCCGTCTGCCCGAGAACTTCAAGAAGTTCTGCGCCAAGACTTCTGTCGCCAGCTCCTCGATCCAGTACGAGAACGACGACCTCATGCGCGTTTACCACGGCGACGACTACGGCATCGCCTGCTGCGTGTCCTCCATGCGCATTGGCAAGGAGATGCAGTTCTTCGGCGCCCGCGCCAACCTGGCCAAGTGCCTGCTGTACGCACTCAACGGCGGTGTTGACGAGGTCTCCAAGAAGCAGGTCGGCCCCAAGTATCGCGCCGTCGAGGGCGATACGCTCGATTACGACGACGTTGTGGCCAAGTACAACGACATGATGAAGTGGCTCGCTGGCGTGTACGTCAACTCGCTGAACATCATTCACTACATGCACGACAAGTATTGCTACGAGCGCATCCAGATGGCTCTGCACGACAAGCACGTGCACCGCTGGTTCGCTACGGGCATCGCTGGCCTTTCCGTCGTGGCTGACTCCCTGTCCGCCATCAAGTACGCCAAGGTCCACCCCGTCCGTGATGAGAACGGCATCATCGTCGACTTCGAGACCGAGGGCGAGTTCCCCAAGTACGGCAATGACGACGACCGCGTCGACCAGATCGCTCACGACGTTGTGCACCAGTTCATGGAGTACATCCGCATGAACGACACCTACCGCAACTCCGTGCCCACGACCTCGGTTCTGACCATTACCTCCAACGTCGTGTACGGTAAGAAGACCGGTTCCACGCCTGACGGCCGCAAAGCTGGCCAGCCGTTCGCCCCGGGTGCTAACCCCATGCACAAGCGCGATAGCCACGGCGCCATCGCTTCGCTGTCTTCGGTTTCCAAGCTCCCGTTCCGCGATGCTCAGGACGGCATCTCCAACACCTTCTCCATCATCCCGGGTGCGCTCGGCAAGGAGGACCAGGTGTTCTTTGGCGATATCGACCTTGATCAGCTGGGCGAGTAACTATTGTTAGTGCTATACTAACAATAACGATTACTGATTAGCGCGCCGGTTTCGGCCGGCGCCTATCGATCGAAGGAGACACATTATGAAGGTTTCTGAAGTTTCCGAGACTCAGGCCGATAACCTGGTCCACATGCTCGACGCTTACGCCGAGAAGGGTGGCCATCACCTGAACATCAACGTCTTCAACCGTGAGACGCTGCTCGATGCTCAGGCTCACCCCGAGAAGTACCCGCAGCTGACCATCCGCGTTTCCGGCTATGCCGTGAACTTCCACACGCTCACCAAGGAGCAGCAGGACGAGGTCATTTCGCGTACCTTCCACGACAAGTTCTAAAGGGACTTAACTCCTGCAGGGTTACTGGGGCCGGTTTTGGGTTATTTTCCAAAACGTCCTCGGACATGCGAGAAGCCCCCGCTGCGCACTACGTGCGGCGGGGGCTTCCTCCGTCCTGCGGAATGTTTTCAGAGTTTTCCCCTGTGGGGTCCCTGCCGCCACGTAGCAATCAGAGCATCTGGAGTGGACGGCGGCTTGGCTACGAGCTGGCGCTGAAAAACTGAATGGATGAGTGCCGTTGCTGGAGGGTCAAACGATGCAGATATGGTCACTTTGGGACCGAAATGTTGGCTGCGGTCTGATGTCTGGCCCACCGGAAAGTGTGTCCCGGTTTGAAGGCGGATTGTGGGATGTGGCTTCCGCTTGGGGCCTGTTTGGGAAACTTTGGGACGGAATTTTGCTTTATTGTGGGTCGCACTTTCCGCAACGTGCCTCAACCGGAAAGCGTGTCCCAGTATTTGCGCTCGAAATGGGATGGGGGTTCCCGCCGTCCGCCTGTCAAGCAAAAAGGCCTCCAGAGCTGTTGCTCTGGAGGCCTTTCGTTTACTTGCAAATGCGCGTGTTAGTTGTTCTTGGTCAGACGCTCGACGTCGTGGGCGATCATGTATTCCTCGTCGGTGGGGATGACCATGACCGTGACGGCGGAACCGGCGGCGCTGATGACCTGCGGGCCGTTGCCCACGGCCTCGCGGTTCTTGTTGTTGTCGATGCGTACGCCCAGCCACTCAAAGCAGTCGCAGAAGGCCTTGCGGATCGACCAGTCGTTCTCGCCGATGCCGGCGGTAAAGGTGATGGTGTCCACGCCCGCCATGGAAGCGATCATGGAGCCGGCCTGCTGCATGGCCTTGTAGGCGAACATATCGAAGGCGAGCAGGCAGCGCTCGTCGCCCTCGGAGGCGCGTGTACGGATGTCGCGGGCGTCGTTGGAGATGCCCGAGATGGCAAGCAGACCAGACTGCTTGTTCATCATGTCATCAACTTCCTGATAGCTGTAGCCTCCCTCGCGCTGGAGGTAGCACACGGTGGCCGGGTCAATGGAACCACAGCGAGTGCCCATCATCAGGCCGTCGAGCGGCGTGAGGCCCATCGTGGTGTCGCGGCACACGCCGTCCTCGATAGCAGCGAGCGAAGCACCGTTGCCCAAATGGCACGAAAGCAGACGGTGGCAGCGCGAGCCCAGGATCTCCTTGGCCATCATCCACTCGTAACGATGACTCGTTCCGTGGGCGCCATATTTGCGCACATGATACTTGTCGCACACGTCCTTGGGCAGGGCGTAAGTGTAGGCAACCTCGGGCATGGTCATGTGGAACGAGGTGTCGAAGACCGCCACGTTGGGCAGCTCCGGATACTTCTCACGGCAATACTCAATCGCTGCGGCCTCGCCGTAGTTGTGCAGCGGAGCAAGCGGTGCCACCTCAAGAATCTTGGCCATAACCTCGTCGTCGACAACTGCGGAATCATCGAAGTGCCAGCCGCCCTGAACGATACGATGCCCAATGCCATCGATCGTAAAGTCGGTCTTCTCGAGCTCCTCGAGCACGCAAGCGATAGCAGAGCGATGATCGGGGAAGGGAACCTCCTCGGTCTGCTTGGCGCCACCGTTCTCGGAATGACCAAAGATACCCATGTCCGAGCCGATACGCTCGCAGTTGCCCTTGGCGAAAACCTCGCGGGTATCGGTATCCAGAAGCTGATATTTAAGGCTTGAGCTGCCGGCGTTGACAACAAGTACGTTCATGAGACTCCTTTGCAGTGCAATACGGTCGACGCAGACCTCTTAAGGCGACCGCATTTTAATAAGAAGTTATCACATCTTAATAAATAGCTATCAGGCATATCGCCCAACGAGCGCAAAAGAGGGGCTGAACGGCACTTGGTCGTCCAGCCCCTCCCCTCTTGCAATTACTTGCCGTTGACGATGCGCTCGACGTCGGAAGCGATCATGAACTCCTCGTCCGTGGGGATGACGAAAATCTTGACCTTGGAATCCTTGGCAGACAGGCACCAAGCGCCATCGCCACGCAGGGCGTTACGGGCATGGTCCATCTTGACGCCCATAAAGGCCAGACGGTCGGCCACGCCAGCGCGGACAGCCGGAGCGTGCTCGCCGATGCCGGCGGTGAAGACGAGCGTGTCCATACCGCACATAGAAGTAGCCATCTCGGCAGCCTTGGCGGCAATCTTGTAGACGAACATATCGAAGGCGAGCTGAGCCTCGGGGTCACCAGCAGCGGCGAGCTCCTCGACGTTACGGCAGTCGTTGGTCTTGCCGCCGGTCACGGCCAAAAGGCCGGACTTCTTGTTCATCATCTCATCGACCTCATCGAAGGTGTAGCCGCCCTCGCGCTGCAGGTAGCACACGGTAGCCGGGTCGATGGAGCCACAGCGGGTGCCCATCATGACGCCGTCGAGCGGGGTGAGACCCATGGTGGTGTCCATGCACTTGCCATCCTCGATGGCGCACAGGGAAGCGCCGGAGCCGATATGGCACACGACGACCTTGCGGGCCTCGCCGTTGGTCATCTCGGCGACCTTCTTGGAGATGTAGCGGTAGCTGGTGCCGTGGGCGCCGTACTTACGGATGTGCAGCTTGTCGCAAACATCCTTGGGAAGGGCGTAGGTCTTGGCGACCTCGGGCATGTTGAAGTGGAAAGCGGTGTCGTAGACCGTAACGTTGGGCAGATCGGGATACTGCTCCAGGCAGTACTCGATAACGTTGGCCTCGGGGTTGTTGTGCAGCGGCGCCAGCGGGGCGACCTCGCGGATCTTGGCGAGGACGTCCTCGTCGACGAGGGAGGAATCATCAAAGTACCAGCCACCCTGAACGATACGGTGACCAATGCCCTCGATCTTGACGCCGTTGGCCTCGAGGTCCTTCAGAACGACCTCGATGGCGACCTTGTGGTCGGGGAACTCGATGTTCTCGGTCACCTTCTTGGAACCGTTGGCAGCGTGGGTGAAGGTACCGCCGGTAAAGCAGACGCGCTCGCAGGAGCCCTTTGCGGACACCTTGTGGGACTTGGTATCGATGACCTGATACTTAAGGGTCGAAGATCCTGCGTTGACGACCAGAACGTTCATGTGTCTCCCTACTAACAGGCGGTGTGGCGCCGCCAGGTTACATACGCTTCAATAATAAACCCAAACGCCCTCGCGCTCGGGTTTATTGCGTTGATATACCTTGCGTTGATATATAAGTTATCGGTGCTTGAGCTTCCGTTTCATTGCAAGGAAGAAGCGCCCTCAGATGAGGTTCTCGCCCAGGTTTTTGCCGCCGAGGACGTGCATATGGAAGTGCATGACGGTCTGGCCGGCGTTGACGCCCTTGTTGGAGATGACGCGGAAACCGTCCGCCAAGCCCTTGGCCTTAGCGACCTCCTGGATGGCGTGAGCCATTGCACCCATGGTCTCGGCCGGCACGTTATCGGCGATATCGCTGTAGTGCTTTTTGGGGATCACGAGCGTATGGACCGGCGCCTGGGGATTGAGGTCGTCGAAGGCGATGACCTGGTCGTCCTCATAGACAACGGTCGAGGGGATCTCGTGGTTGGCAATTTTACAGAAGATGCAATCGCACATAGCTGGTTCCTTTCTTACAGACCAAGGTAATTATATTTGGTCGGGATGGTTAGAACGAGAGGTTGTCGTCGGTGTTGGCGGCTTCGCCGTCGGCGAGCACGTCGTTGCCGTCGACGTCCTTAAGAAGCACCGAGACCTTCTGCTCGGCATCGGACAGGCGGGTGCGCAGGCTCTTGAGGAGCTCGACGCCGCGGGTATAGCTCTCGAGCGACTCCTCGAGCTCCATATCGCCCGACTCCAGGCTGCGGATGATGAGCTCCAGCTCCTGCGAGGCCTGCTTGTACGTAAGCTGCTCGACCGGGGTCTTCTCTGCCATATCTGTTTCCTTTCCTAAAGGTTTATCGCTGTGAAACGCGGTCTACTCGACCGCATTGACGGTTGCCGACACGTTGCCGTCCGCCATGCGCACGCGGATGGCGTCACCGGCCTTAAAGGTCTTGGCGCTCGTGGCCACCCCATCATCGCTGTACGCGATGGAATAACCACGGGCAAGCACCTTGAGCGGCGACAGGGCATCTAGCGAGGCTGCCGCACGGCCCAGGTCGGACGCGGGCTTGTTGAGCATCGTGCGCCCCTGATGCTCCAGACGGGAACTCGCAAGCGCGAGCGCATGGCGCTTGCCATCGAGCCCCGAGGTGCTTGCAACCAGACGCTCGGGCAGGCGCTCAAAGTTGGAGCGGAATGTCCCGACCGAGCGTACTATGGCGCCCGACAGGCGATCGGCCGTCAGGGCAAGCTCAGACTCGCGACGCTCGACCATAAACGTTGGGTCGTTGAGGCACGGGCGGCACGCAGCCGCATCGAGCGCATCGCCCAAGCGGGCCGTATAGGTATCCCAGGTGCGGCGACCGCGCTGGTCGAGCATCTCCAGATCAACCTGATTCGACCCAATCATCGATGCCATCGCGGCACCCAGACGCTGATGGCGCGCCTCGAGCACATCGGCCAACTCCGTCATAGCCGGCGCCACCGATTCTGCCGCCGCCGTGGGCGTGGAGGCGCGGCGGTCGCTCACCATGTCGCAAATCGAGGTATCAGGCTCATGGCCAATGCCAGTCACCACGGGCACAGGACAAGCCGCCACCGCGCGAGCAAGCTCCTCGTCGTTAAAGGTCATGAGGTCCTCAAAGGAGCCGCCGCCGCGCACCAGCAAAATACAGTCGGGCGCCGGCGTGATGGCGGCGGCGCGGCGCAAGCCCTCAATGAGCTCAGCCGGCGCACCCTCACCTTGAACCTTGGCGCCCACGCAGACGAGCTCGACGAGCGGGTTGCGACGACGCAATGTGCGCTTGACGTCGTCGATTACGGCACCCGAAAGCGAGGTGACGACCGCCACGCGGGAGCAGAACACCGGAATACGGCGCTTGCGCGCTTCGTCCATCAGGCCCTCGCGACGCAGCTTTTCGGCCAGTTGCGCCACTTGTTGACGCAGCAGGCCCTCCCCCGCCAGCGAGAATGAGCGAGCGACAAAGCTCATGCGGCCCGTGGCCTTATAAAGATTGAAGCTGCCCTTAAAGCCCACCTGCATGCCGTCGCGCAGATCGAACGTGCGCTTGAGATAGGCACCCTTCCAGATGATGCAGTCGACGGCCGCCGAGTCGTCCTTGATCTGAAAGTAGCAGTGGCCGCTTCGGGCATTGGGGCCACGGAAGCCCGTGACCTCGCCCAAAACGCTCAGCTGCGGAATGGCATCGAGCGCGCCGGCGGCGATCTCCACCGCCTGGCTCACGCTGAGTTCCTTACGCTCCTGCTCGTCCGAACCGTCGAACTCGGCGGAAACGGCATTGCCGGTCAGATTCCAGCCTGCCACGCAGCCTCCTTTCGTTATCGTGCACAAGGGCTCCGGCCCTGCGCAAATTCAAGTCCAACACATAGTACAGCGCCGCGGGGACACAAATCTCCGCGGCGCCTGTCAAGCCAATTTGTTATCTGTTGGAGTTTCTGTTGTAGCGAGCCATCAGGTAGAGCAGCTGAATGATCGAAGTGAGCGCTGCAGCAACATAGGTAAGCGCGGCTGCCGTCAGGACCTTCTTGGCACCATTGACCTGCTTGGAGCTCATGCCCGACTGCTCGATGTACGCCACGGCGCGGCGGCTGGCATCAATCTCGACCGGCAGCGTAACCAGTTGGAACAGCACGCTAAACGAGAAGAAGATCAGTGCGAGGGTCGTGAGTCCCGCGATGTTCATAAACAGGCCCAAGAGCAACACGATGGTCCAGGTGTTCTGGGTAAAGTTGACGACCGGCACGAGGGCGGTGCGAACCTTCATCATGGCGTAACCGCTTTGACGCTGGGCGGCATGGCCCGCCTCGTGGCAGGCGACGGCAACGCTTGCGACCGACCCGCCCGAACGGTTGGCATCCGAGAGATACAGGTTATTGTCCTGCGGGTTGTAATGGTCGGTGAGCTCGCCGGCGACACCCTTGATACCCACGGCGTTGCAGCCGTTGGCGTCGAGCATGCGGCGAGCGACCGTGGCGCCCGTGTCGCCGTCCGAGCGAACCTTGGACCAGGTTTTGTACGTCGAGTTGATATAGTTCTGTGCGGCAAGGCCAATCACCGTGCAGACAAGAACAACCAGCAGGTACAGCGGGTCGATGCCAAAGCCGTATCCATAGTAATAAGGCATGCGAATTCCTCCGAATCGAGTTACACGTTGGAGGCATTCTACCCACTCAAGCGGCTAGGCTTCCTTACAGCAATTCAATTTTGCCATCTTTGACCGTCAACCCCATGTTGCCCGATAGCAGATCGTCCAGGCGCGAGCCCACAAGCTCAAAGCGCCAGCCTTCGCGCAGGGGACTCTGCTCGGGATGCTCAATATAGTCGGCAAGGTCATCGCGCGAGGCAATGACCGAGGTCGCCACGCCCGAGCGCTCGGCAACCAGGCGAATGAGCGCATACATCAGGTCCGTCACGCTCTCCAGCTCCGGCGAGATCTGGCGATGCCCGCGCACCATGAGCGGCAGGCGATCGTGAGGGCAGCTCGCGCCGCGCTTGATGGCCATGAGTGCGCCGTCCACGTCGCGCTCCCCCAGCTGGTCGGTACCGCGGATACTGCGGAACTCCTCGACACGCACGGGATTGCGCTTGACGAGCGCCAGCAGCGTATCGTCGGACATGACCCACTTGCGCGGGATGTTGCGGCGCTCGGCGCGGTCCTCGCGCCAGGCGGCGAGCTCGCGCGCGATGCCCAGCTGATGGCGGCTGCAGGAGTTGATGCGCTTGACCTTACGGAATGCCTCGTGACGGGCGGCGCGATAGTGCGACTCGTCGGCCAGCGGGCGTAGCTCGTCGAGCACCCAGTCCACGCGGCCCAGCTCACGCAGACGGCTCATCATCTCGGTATAAGCCACGATTAAGTACTTGACGTCATCGATCGCGTACTCAATTTGTTTGTCGGTCAGCGGGCGACGCGACCAGTCGGTCAGCGACTCGGTCTTGGGCAGCGAGACGCCGCAAAACGTCTGAACAAGCGCGCCATACGAAATCTGCTGGCGCTCGCCCAAAAAGGCAGCGGCGACCTGCGTATCGAAAATCGGTCGTGGCAGCACGCCCACGGTATGGAGCATAACCTCCATATCCTGCGAGCAGGCGTGGAAGACCTTAGTCACGCTCTCGTCTGCCATAAGCTCGGCCAGCGGCGATAGGTCGTCGATTACCAGGGGATCGACCGCTACACTCTCGGCAGGGGTGGCAATCTGAACCAAACACAGACGCGGATGGAACGTGCGCTCGCGCAAAAACTCGGTATCGACGGCAATCGCGTCGAACTCACGGGCGCGCTGGCAAAAGTCGAGTAGAGCCTGATGTGTGGAAATGTACATATCAACCCATCGAATAAGGTTAGGCCCGAAAAACACGGGTAGGATATCGGCATTGCCTTACAACTATACTCGGTTAGTCACAGAACGGGAACGTAAGTATGCGCTGCCTTATCATCCACAACCCGGCATCGGGCCCCAGCTCAGATGAAATCTACGCGTTCACGCACGCCCTCGCGCAGGGTGGCGACGAGGTCGTCATGCGTTTTATCGGCGATGGCATGGAACCCGAGGGCGCGGTGGCGGACGTTCGCGAGTTCGACCGCGTGGTCGTCTCGGGCGGCGACGGCACCGTCTCCAACGTGCTCGACCAGATGCGCGGCTGCGGCGTCCCCACGCTCGTTTTCCCCTCCGGCACGGCCTGCCTGTTCTTTAACAACATCGGCAATGCCCCCGAGGCAGCGGCGCTTGCCAAGGCATGTCGCGCCGGCCGCACGGTCAAAGTAGACATGGGCGAGCTCTTTTGGCTCGACGAGAACGGCAACGAAAAGCGCCATGGCTTTATCATCATCGCCGGTTCGGGCTTTGACGCCGAGATCATGATGAAGGCCGCCCCCACCAAAAACGACATCGGCGAGATCGCCTACTTCCTCTCCGCTCTCGCCACGCCCAACCCCACGGTGGCGCACTTTACCATTGAGCATGATGGCATTGTTGAGGAGCTCGACGGCATCTGCTGTATGGCGGGCAACACCTCGGTCATCCAAAACGACATCAACCTGTTCCCCGACTGTCGCATGAACGACGGCATGGTCGACATCGTCGTTATTGAGCCCGTGCGCACGGTGCAGTTGCTCCCCACGGTAATCACCGCCGCGCTCGACCCCGCCGGCAAGGTACTCGGCCGCCCGCAGTTTAAGATCATCCAGACCAAAGAAGCCAAGATTACCTGCACGCCATCGCTCGGCATGCAGTTTGATGGCGAGATCATCTCCAGCAACTCCGGCGTCTTTGGCGCCCGCGCGCTACCGCAATGCCTTGATATCATCGTCGACGAATTCTCGCCGCTCGGAAAATAGGAGGACCCCCGTGAACGACAACCCCATCCTTGGCTTTATCGTCATCGTTTTGGCCATGCTCGTCGGCTATGCCATTAACGTGATTCACCGTCGAAAGAAGTAGCCATTACTCTTAGACGGCCCGTGCAGCCCGGACCCCTCGCCGGCATGAAACCACATGCCGGCGAGGGGTCCGCTTTTTTCTTGACGCTTTATTTAGCTACATTTTTCGCTGGCGTTATACAAATTGATTTCCCACTAAATGAGTTCAATTTACCGTTAATCGCATATTTCGCTACGCTTATCGAGTAAATAACTTTCATGAATGTATATTGTTTCGAATTCGTTACGCTAAGGGGGTGTAATTATTGGGTGAAGCCCTCTGGAGACAGAGGGCTTTCGCACGCTGGGAGGGAATATGAGTAAAACTCATCCCGTCAACGCGCTCAAGAAGCTTGGCATAGGCCTTGCATTTGGAGCTGCAACCATCATGTCCATGCCGACATCTGCGCTCGCCTGCACGCAGATGTACATGGGCAACAAGCTGACGGCCGACGGTGACACGTACTATGGCCGCGCCGAGGACTTCGATAAGCGCTACCTCAAGCACTTTGGCATTGAGCCTTCTCACGGCCCGGGGCATACGTACGGCTCGGACGAGTCCGCATTCATGTATACCTCGACCAAGACCACGTATCGCTACACCTATGTACGCGACCATCCCTCCCAGTGGCACGGGCGCTATGATGCCTACTCTGAGGCAGGCATCAATGAGAAGGGCGTGTCCTGCTCCGCAACGCTGACCACCGGCATGAATGCTGATGCTGAGGCAGCAGACCCCCTGACCAAAACCGGTATTGGCGAGTACAGCTACGGCAGCGTTATCTTAGGTGAAAGCGCCAATGCACGTGAGGGCGTCGAGCTCCTCGGCAAGATCATCGACGAGCAGGGCGCCTGCGGCAACGATCAGATTATCATCGCCGACAGCA
>CALBBA010000280.1 GCA_937926755.1 uncultured Collinsella sp. | reverse complement strand
CGGGGTCGGGGCTATAGGCAAGGGAGTCGTCCGCCTTGGCTTGCGGCGTATCAAGGGAGCCGGTCTGCTCAAAAGCGGGCTGGCTATCGCTCGCGGCTGTTTGCTCAACGGGTGCACCGCACGAGGTGCAGAACTTGGCATCATCTGCAAGAAGCTTGCCGCACGAGGCGCAATACCGAGACATTGCCACTCCTTTCGCCACATTTCAATGCAATACGACGATTATACCCAGTACCCCAAAAAGCCGGCAGTTGAGGACGTTCCTTTTCGGCCGGCAGTTTAGGAACGTCCCTAACTGCCGCCTGAGTAGCCATTGGCTAGGTGGGATTTGGGACGTGCCGAGCACTGGGGTATCATGGCTTGGTTGCTATAACTTGCATTTTCGCGCCTTGTAGGAAGGGGCTGCGCCCATGGCTTTTGAGCCCGCTCAACATAGCTTTATCACGCTCGAGGGCGTCGACGGCGCCGGCAAGTCCACGCAGGCGCGCCTGCTTGCCCGTGCGCTCGAGCTTGCTGGCTACCAGGTTGTGAGCCTGCGCGAGCCGGGCGGCACCGCCATCAGCGAAAAGATCCGCGCCCTGCTGCTCGACCCCGCCAATACGGCGATGGGCGACACCTGCGAGCTGCTGCTCTACGAGGCCGCGCGTGCCCAGCTGGTGCACGAGGTTATCGCGCCTGCCCTCGCTGCCGGCAAGGTGGTCCTGTGCGACCGTTTCTACGATTCCACGACCTGCTACCAGGCGTTTGCCGATGGCCTTGACCGTCAGATGGTGCGCGATGCCAACAACCTGGCTGTCGTCGGTGCGCATCCGGCGCTCACGCTCGTCTATCACATCACGCCCGAGCAGGCGGCGCTGCGCATGGCCGCCCGTGGTGCGGCAGACCGCATGGAGGCCAAGGGCATGGCCTTCCAGGAGCGTGTCTACCAGGGATTTTGCGCAATTGCTGCCGAGGAGCCAGACCGCGTAAAGCTCATCGACGCCACTGCGTCGATCGCAGACGTCTTCACGCAAACGGTCGAGCTGGTTCGCGCGTACGGTCTCGACATTCCCCAAGATGCCGTCGCCGCCGCGCTTGCCCAGGAGGCTGAGTAACATGGCCCCCGCGCAGACAAGCCTGCTGGCCAAGCTCGACACCCAACAGCGCGTGCGCGACTTTTTGACCAATGCCGTCGCCAGCGGCCGTGCATCGCACGCCTACCTGTTTTTGGGCGCGCCCGGCGCGGGCAAGCTCGATGCCGCGTGGGCGCTCGCCCAAGCCTTCCTGTGCGAGCAGGACGGCTGCGGCGCATGCGACAGTTGCGTGCGCGTCTCTCGGCATACGCATCCCGACGTGCACTATTACACGCCCGAGAGCGCCACGGGTTACCTCATTGCCCAGACCCGCGAGCTGCTCGATGACGTGCCACTGGCGCCCATCCGTGCCAAGGCCAAGGTCTACATCATCGACCGTGCCGAACAGCTGCGCGCCAACACCGCCAACGCGCTGCTCAAAACGCTCGAGGAACCGCCCGAGGGTGTCATGTTCATCCTGTTGGGCACCTCGGCCGACGTGATGCTGCCCACCATCGTGAGCCGCTGCCAGTGCGTACCGTTTCGGCTGGTGTCGCCCACTGTGGCCGCGCAGGCCGTGAGCCGCGCGACGGGCCAGGATATCGCGCGTTGTCGCATGGCCGTCGCCGTGGCGGGAAGCCCCACGCGTGGTATCGAGTTCCTCAAGAGCGCCGAGCGCCAGGACGCCCGTCGCCAGATGGTCCGTGCCATCGACTCGCTCATCGCCGCCGACGAGGCCGATGTGCTCAGTCGCGCCAAGTCGCTCATCGTCGCCGTCAAGGCGCCGCTCGCCGAGGTCAAGTCCACGCAGGAAAAGGTGCTCGAGCAAAACGCCGACTACCTGTCGCGTGGAGCATTGAAGCAGCTTGAGGACCGCAACAAGCGCGAACTCAACGCGCGCGAGCGTTCGGGTATCATGGAAGCGCTGGCGAGCGCGCGGACGCTCATGCGCGACGTGCTGCTGACGCTTCAGGATGAGGCGGCAGACGTTGTGAACGAGGACGTGCGCGACACGATCGGGCGGCTTGCCGCGGCGACGAATGTTGCGGGTGCCACCCAGGCGCTCGAGGCGGTTGCCACCGCTGAGCGCAACATCGCCAGAAACGTTACTCCCCAGCTGGCCATCGAGGTCATGCTGTTCGATATCAGGAAGGCACTGAAATGCCGTTAGTCGTACCCGTTAAGTTTACCTACGCCTCGCGCGACCTGTGGTTCGACCCACAGGATCTGGATATCCTCGAGGCCGATTATGCCATCTGCTCCACCGAGCGCGGAACCGAGATCGGCCTGGTCACGGCCGATCCCTTCGAGGTGCCGCAAGACGAGATCGGTCAGCCGCTCAAGCCCGTGCTGCGCGTGGCGAGCGACATCGACCTGCAGCTTGCCGACGACCTGGCTATCCAGGGTGACGAGGCCATGGTCGACTTCCGCCGCCTGGTCAAGGAACTCGACCTCGAGATGAAGCCGGTGGGCGTCGAGTACCTGTTTGGCGGGGAGAAGGCCGTGTTCTACTTTGCGGCCGAGGAGCGCGTCGATTTCCGCCAGCTCGTCAAGGACCTGTCCTCGACGCTGCACATTCGCGTCGACATGCGCCAGATCGGCGTGCGTGACGAGACCCGCCTGGTGGGCGGCTATGCCCAGTGCGGCCAGGAGCTCTGCTGCACGCGCTTTGGCGGACAGTTTGAGCCGGTTTCGATTCGCATGGCAAAAGAGCAGGACCTGCCGCTCAACTCGTCCAAAATTAGCGGCGTCTGCGGCCGCCTGATGTGCTGCCTGCGCTACGAGTTCGAGGCGTACAAGGACTTTAAGAGCCGCGCGCCCAAAAAGAAGACGCTTATCGATACGCCGCTTGGCAAGGCGCGTATCCAGGAATATGACACGCCGCGTGAGCAGCTGGTGTTGCGCCTGGAGAACGGCAAAGTCTTTAAGGTCAACCTGGCCGACATGACCTGCTCGGAGGGCTGTAAAAAGAAGGCCGCCGAGCAGGGCTGCAACTGCCGCCCCGACTGCGTGACGCGCGATGTGCTCGAGCGTATCGAGTCGCCCGAGATGCGCTTGGCGCTTATGGAGCTCGACCGCGAGAACGGCGTCGACGTGGGCGATGGCCTGTCGAGCGCCGACCGTCTGGCGGGGACGACGATGCCCAAGCGCCGCCGTCGCGATGCGGACGCCGATACCCGTACCGGTCAGAGCCAGGGCGAGGGTCGCGGCCGCGGTAAGGGTCGCGGCAAGGCCGAGGCACCCGAGGCCGAGGAGACTGCCGGTGGACGTCGCCGCCGCAAGCGCTCGGGTTCGGGCGATGCCGGCGAGGCCGCTCCCGCAGGCAAGAATTCCCCCCGCGAGCGCGAGGCTCAGCAGCCCCAGCAGCAAAACCGCGGCGGTGGCATGAATCCCACGCGCCGTCGCCGTCGCCATTTGTCGAGCGAGGAGCGCGAGGACGCCTTCCGCGCCGCAGCCGCTCGCGAAGCCGGTGCCGCCCCCAAGGGTGGTTCGGGTTCCGATACGTCTGCCGACAAGGGTGGCAAGCAGCGCAACGATGACGAGCGCGTCCCGCGTCCGCGTCGTCGTCATTCTTCGGGCGCGCAGCAAAAGCCCTCGGTGCCCTCCGTGGCCGATCAGGTCTCGGATGGCGAGGTCAAGGTCACGCGCCGTCGTCCCGGAGATGGCGGGGGAGCGGCTGCTAAGGCTTCGCGTGGCGCCGCTCGCGACGAGCGCGAGCCGCGCGAGGATCGCGGTGGCGAGGGCTCGGCCGACCAGGGCCAAAAGCGCCGTCGCCGTCGTCGTTCCCGCAAGCCGCGTCAAGATGGCAGTGAGGGCTCGACCCAAAACTCGTCCGCACCGCAACCGCCCACCGGCGAATAGCGCCCGCAAACGGATTTAACCTGCCTGACCCCAAACGCGTCGGGGTACCATGGCGCTGAATCAACAACCCTCCCTGCGACCGAGCGTAGGGAGGGTTGTGTCGTGAAGAGACATTTGAATGTGTTGGGATGCCTGAAAGGTGCCGACATCCTACCGTTTGCGGATGAATTGCTACCGTTTGCCGAGCGGGCGGCGCACGAGGCGCTTGAGGCGTTGTCGCCCACGCGATGCGCCGGCTGCGAGCGCGCCGGTGCGCTTATTTGCCAAGACTGCCTGGCCGCGCTCACGCTCATCGATCCACGTTATAGCTGCATCCGATGCGGTGCCCCGTTTGGAGACTTGCTGTGCACCGAGTGCTCGGTCGAGGGTACGTCCTCGGCGATGGCCGAAGCTCTCGACCGGTGCCTGGCATGTGCCGCTTACACGCATCCGCTGCCGCGGATCATTAAAGCGTACAAAGACGCGGGCGAGCGACGCCTGGCACCGTATCTGGCAGAGCTGCTATACGACACCGCCTTACATGCCCAGGTCGCGGCACCCGAACGCTTAGGCGGTGTGTTGTCCGGCGCCGATGCAGTGGTGTTTGTGCCCGCGACGGCGGCGGCGTTTCGGCGACGCGGCTTCGATCATATGGAAGCCATCGCGCGCCCATTTTGCGAGCTGTCGGGTGTTCCGCTGCTCGACGCCCTCGTTAAGTACGGACATGGCGACCAGCGTGAACTCAGTCGTGAAGAACGCCGTGAACGCGCCCGAGGCATGTACGAGACTGTTGAGGACGTGCGGGGCCGCCGCCTGCTGCTTATCGACGACGTTATCACCACGGGTGCGACGATGGCGGCGGCTTCGGCGGAACTCAAGCGCGCCGGTGCCGCGGCCGTTGATGGCCTCGCTATCGCACGCGTTTGGTAGGGGTGATTCATGTGGCGGTAACAATCAGGCAGTGCAACAAACCGACAAAAGAGCAGCTAGCGGCTTCCGTGATCCTGACGGGCGCCTCGGCGTTGCGCATGATTCGAGCCGAGCGCCGGCAGATGGGCTACATCGGCTGGAAGGACCTCAATCCCGATGAAGAGCGCCGCGTGCTGTGTACGTCATCGCCTTCGACCGAGGATATCTATCTTCCCGACCTGGTGCGAATTGGAGCCAAAAGCGGCGAGGTGCAAGAAGATCTGTGCTTGCTGGTGGGATCTGCGGCGCAGCGCCGACGCATGCCTGGCGTGGGCTGGTCCGTGTGTTCCGGGTTGCCTGTCGGCTCGATTCTAGAGGTGGAGCCGGGGGTGTACAGCCTATCCCCCGAGGCCCTTTGTGTTGCCGTCGCCCGCGAGGTCGGCTGTATTCAGGCGTTTGCCCTGGCCCAGGAACTGTGTTCCAAGATTTCACTGAGCGATCGCGGGAAGTATCTACCTCCCTATACCTCGCCTGTTGCGAATAGACTTGCAAAGGACAAGGACCAACCGGCAGACGTGGGCTACTTTGAAGTCGAGCCGGTGCTGACGCCCGATCGCCTGACAGATTACCTCGCGGCATGCAAGGGGAGTGCGGCCAAACAACTGCGGCGGCTGTGTCCCTATCTGTCGGAAAACCTGCGCTCACCCATGGAGTGCATCATGCTTGCCATGTTTTCGCTTCCGTTTTCCTATGGTGGATTTGCCTGCGGTCCCTTTAAGACCGACTACAAGATCGAGTTCGATGACCGCGCACAGGCAATCTCGGGGATGCCGCATGCAGTTTGCGATGCGTATCAGGAAGCAGCCCGGTTTGACCTTGAATACAACGGTGAGCTGGGTCATTCCTCCCGGAGGGGACGTGTCCATGATGAAAAACGTAACACGGGCTTGATTACTATGGGAATCGAGGTCGCGACGGTCAACAACGAAATGCTCTGCGACATGGAAGCGATGGAAGCGCTCGCATGGCGCATCCACCAGCGCATGGGAAAACGATATCAGAATCGCGTAAAGGCGCGTCGAAAGAGGCAAGATACTCTGCTGAATACGCTCCGAGCGTGCTTTGGGCTCAAGCCGGCGTAAAACTATGGCTTTATAGGAGGGGGTCTGTTTATATGCCCTGTGCAAAAAACGGCAAATATGAGTACTGTTACTAGATTAGTAGCAGTAAAAACAAAGAAACTTGGGCCGAAAATTTGGATTCATTGAAGAGATAATAAACGAATGTGGAATATCTTGGCGCCAAGCAGGCTGTGCGGAACTCAAAAAGGGCTCGCGGGGCGGAAAAACGCTGCTACTAAATTGGTGACAGTACTCATATTTGCCGTTATTTGCACACGGCGCCCTGAGACGGGTGCCCCGGAGCTCCCCGTAGGGGAGCTCCGGGCTTCATTACGGGCTTTAGCCTGTGCGGGGCGCGCAGCGCGCCGCATCAGAAACCACCCGCTATGC
>CALBBA010000279.1 GCA_937926755.1 uncultured Collinsella sp. | reverse complement strand
CATGCGAACCTCCAGTCCGGACCGCTTCACGGTCCAACTTTCTGTCCGCACCCCCTTTGCCGGCTACGTCAAGAACTCGACCATCGAGTACTGCCGCGTTACGCCCACGCGAAGCGAGGATGGCTCCTCGATGGACATGACCGACGTTACCAATAAGTACGATGTGGCCATCGGCGCCCTGGGCGGCAACAACGTGTACGCTTCGGGCTTCGTCGGTTGCATGGCGGAAGGCGCTAAAGTCATTGACTGCTTTTCAACGGCGAAATGCTATAGCTATGCTGCTTCTTACGTGGGCGTTGTCTCCGTAACGCGCGCTTGGACGGGCGGTCTTGCAGGCCGCATCTTGTCTAAGAGCGGTAATGAAATCACTCGCAGCCATTTCGCCGGCGATTTGAGCTCGCGTCAGTACAATCCCATCGCCGTGATCCCCATTATTCAAAACGACGTGAACTTGGGCGGTATTGCTGCGCGCGCCAACAAGGGCGACGCCACGGTCACCGAGTGCTACTTTAAGCCGAGCGTGAGCCTAAACGGCAGCAGCCAGGGTACTGCGGCTAAGAAAAAGATACCTTCGTTTGGCGGCGACGGCACTATCAAGGGCGACAGCTACGGTCCGTGGGATGACGAGCGCTACACCACGCGCGAGCTGTGGGAAGAGCACGACTATGACTTTTGCGCCGGCACCAAGCGCTCGACTGATAACGACAAGGCTCTGGGTGGTCAGCACACCAATGAGTGGGCGATGGATTACAAGCTGAATATCCCCGTGCATGGCCAGAGCGTTAAGGCAACGATTGATTTTCCCGGTGCGGGCACGGCAACTGTTCTGGCAACCATGTTGGGCAAAGACCAGTCCACCAGCGATCCGTACACCTTTGCGGTGAGCGCCGTGCTAGCCGGAACGGCACAGGGCTTGGCCCAAGGCGATACGTCGGTAACGTTTAAGCAGGAGACCTCTGCAAAGCCTGAGGGGCTGAGCGAGGCGAACGACGGTTACCGCTTTATGGGTTGGTTCCGCGAACCCGATGTGCGTGTGAACCACATTGGCCAAGACAACAGCTGGTTTGACGGCAAGACCGATACTGCTGCTGTTAAGGACGGCAAGCGTGTCGAGAAGAACACGAAGCACGAGGCGGCCTCGAGCTACACTGCCGACAACGGCAAGGATCATGCCAAAAGCGAGGGCTTCAAGGGCAACGACCTCTTTATCGCTTCGTACGAGGCGCAGGTGCTGTTCTATAACGTAAAGGGCGAGAAGCTCGATTACCAGAGCGGCGCCGCGCATGACAAGTCGACGGATTGGTATCGCTATGGCGTCAAACTCAACCCCGTAGCTCCGGTTGATCGCGGCAGTTTGTCGAAAACCGCGACGTTTATTGGATGGACCACGCAGCCGAACGACGATAAGAGCATGAACGGCGCCTATGCTGCCATCACCTCCACTCAGCTGGCTGATCTGAAAAACAAGGGAGCATTTTATCCTGCAGGTGGCGAGATCACCGTGGTCGGTCCGACCGACTTCTACCCGGTGTACAGCGACTACGCTTCGAACATCAAGACGGTGTTCGAGGGCAATGATCAGGATACGCTCAATGATGTAACCCAGCGCGTAGACGTGGGCAAAACTCACGTTAAGGTTGAGACTGCAGAAGATGGCACAAGCGCGTATACCGTGCAGGTGCTCGACGTATCCGGCAAAGCTATATCCGATGACGACGAGCTGCCCGATGGGTATCGCTTCCTGGGCTGGTACGAAAACAAGGGAACCGAAGATGCCCCGCTCGAGGTGCGCGTAAGCCGCGATCCCAGCTATACACTCCCTGCCGATGTCGATCTAACCGTGCCGCATACCTACATCGCCCGCTTTGAGTACCGAGTGGATTATTACGTCCGGGCTTATACCAACCATGGGTTTACGGACAGCAAGCTGCTTTGTTCCGTTTGGAATCGCTATCAAACGCCCTTTGAGGAAAACGTCGGCAGTACCTTCGTGCGTGAAAACGTCGTCCACTGGGGTCCGGAGCATGTTGACCACGGTATAAAGGATAGGTATGACGAAACGTGTGACACGCGCTTCACGAAGGAAACCCTTGTCGTGAGCCCCCTTAATGCGTACTCGCACAACGTTAAAAACGATACGGGAGCCGATACTCTAAAAGACCTCTATGCCGATACCGATTTTCCAGGCGCTGCAACGCTAAGCGATACCTGGACTTCGGCTTCGCTGAACGTAACGGTCAAACTGGTGAATGATCGCTATCGCCTGAATTTCTGGACGCTTGAGCGCGGCAATGGCTGCTGGACGTATGTGAAAAATCCCATCGAAAGCACGATGCTGGATCTCGATACGAAGTATTACGTTCGCGCGATGATTACTACAGACGTTAACTTCTACAACAAGGACAACACAATCCTGAAGGCCGCTACGCGTCGTTACGAAAGCAACCTGCTGCAAAATAAGGTGAATGGATCAGACCCTACGTACACGTATTACTACCCGCACGTGAACACTTCGGTTGAGGCAACAGGGGACCCGCAGGATGAGCCAACTGGTTCTTATGAAAGCCCCTTGACCCTTGAGTCTTCGCCGACTGATGCCGAGATGGCGGTGCCGGGTTATAAGTTCCTGGGCTGGATTTCGACCGCCGAGGTCCCGAAGGGTTCTGACGTCTGGAAGTATATCTACGATGTCGAGGGCGATTCCTTCACCACTTCTGACCCGGATAAGGCCGAACCGTATCTGGTGAAACCAGATTTCAAGGTCACCCAGTACCAGGATGCCTATCCGGTGTACGCGAAGTACGACGTTAGGTACACCACCAACCTGCACCGCGCGGGTTTTGATGGCACGGACAAGGTCAATGTGCCTAAGTACGATAAGCACGACATCGCTCCCGTTATCAACGCGGGCACCGACCCTGCTACGGCAACGGTGACCCCTGACGTCACGACTCCGGTTTATAAAGCAGGCGGTGAGCTGTATAAGTTGCAGAAGGTTGAGATCGAGCTTCCGAACGGCGAAGTTAAAAAGCTCGAACCTAACGGCGATAACTCGTATTCCTATCAGGTGGAACCCGGCGGGGCCTATACATTTGTGGCGTACTATTCGCCGTTGGCGGTCGTGTATCATCTCAATGCCTCGAAAGTGGACGGCAAAGTTGCTCAGCAAGGCGATATGCTCGGCAACCTTGATGGCGGCATCCCGAAGCCTACTTATGACGTCCGCACTATCGATGGGGATACAGGTAAGTTCAACGTCTTCGTGGGCTGGACGGAAGCCCAGCCGGCACCTGGCAAGGGCTATGTCGCTTGGTCGGAGGGCATCCGTATGGTGAGTGCTTCTACCGTGGTCAAGGCCCCCATGGAGCTGTACCCGGTCTACCGTCCCAGCCTGGTTACCGTTCAATCGAACATCGACTTCAATCTTGCGAATCCCGATCTTGTCCGTAGCCTCGGCCGCACTGATTCCGGCGACCAGATTTCTCTTGAGGTCAAGGCCGCCGAGGAGGTTGAGGGCATTGACGGCACCAAGTACGACTTTGTCGGCTGGTCGCGCGACTATGAACCCGATGGCAAATACACCCTGTTGACCGATGACGAGAAGTATCCCCTCGAGGGCAGCGAGCCCTTTGAGAGCGTGACCTACACCGCGGTGTACAAGATCGCGCCGTATAAGGTGCGCTATCACGGTGTCGACGGGTCGGTCGTCTTTACGGCGACGGTCGACTCGGACGGCGAGCGAGCGACGGGCGCCGGCTTTGTCCATAACGTCGATGTTCCCAAGGTGGATGAGAGCGGCAACCCGGTCTATGACAAAAACGGCAATCCCGAGATGGAGAAAAAGTCCGTGGCATACGACCCGGACGCCCACTCCAAGATCGTCGCGCTGCTCGATGAACAGGCGGCCAGCGGTGACGTACGCGAGCTCTTCCTGGAGTGGCGATATGTGCCTGCCGTTGGCGCTCCGAAGTCTTGGAATGAGTTTAAGAGCGAGCCGGTCAAGGGAGACATGGACCTGTATCCCGTGACGTATCGAGTGGCCGCCAACGATACGTCCGACCCTGCGAGCCCCAAAGTCATGACCGACCAGCTTAAGTGGCTGCTCGATCCCGCCGCCGCCAATACGGTCGATGACAGTGCCGACAAGGCACCGTTTAAAGTCTGCTTTGCCAAGCCGTTTATGGGAACGCAGCTGACCGTTACGGTAAAGCGGGCAAGCTACAGCCCTGGTGCAGAGGGTGTTTCTGCGCTGGAAGAGCCCGTAAACGACAAGTTTGTCTCGCTTTACAGTCTGGGTTCGGGTGACGGCTCGTTCGAACTGGCAAACCGCCTGGAGTCCAAGAAGACGGGCGAAGGCGATCAGGGTGAGGGTAACGCGGTCTTTAACTTTGCCAAGACGCATGCCCTGAACATCGTAAAGAAGACTACGGATTCCGATGCGCTCGGTAAGACGTTCCGCTTTAAAGTGACGCGAAAGATGTCGGAGGACTCTCCTGCCGAGACGCGCATGGTCGAGGTGAAGGTTTCGGAAACCTTGACTGATGAGGATGGGGCGACCGTGTACGTCGGCCGCGTCGAACTTGCCGCGCCGGCAGGCGTCTACACCGTCGAGGAGGATGCGGCGTGGGCATGGCGCTACAGCAGCAAGATAGGCGTCCCCGGCAAGCAGCCGGGTGATAAGGCGCAGGCGACCATCTCCGCCGCATCGAGCGCAAACGATGCCACGTTCACCTGCATGAACACGCGCGTGAAAGACAAATGGATCGACGGCGGCGATCGTGCTCACAACGTGTGGAGCAACGGCAACGTAACAAGGAAGGAGGACTAGCATGTCCAAACGCAAGCGCATCATCGCCTTGCTGGTGGGAGTTATCCTCCTGGCTGGCACGGCAGGCACGCTGGCATGGCTTTCGGTCACGGGCGTGCTGGTCAACCAGTTCGGAATCGGATCGGTGACGCCCTCGGTCCAGGAAACGCTCAGCGGCAAAGTGAAGAACGATGTCAAGGCGGAGAACACGGGCACTGCGCCTGCTTACATTCGTGCCGCAGTGGATATCTACTGGCAGGATGGAAACGGCGCCCGCTTGTGGGAAGAGCCGCAGGCTGGCACGGACTATGAAATCGTGTGGAGCGACAAGTTGGTCGATGCCTCTAGCTCTAATCAAGCTGACGTGTGGGTCAAGGCGAGCGACGGGTCCTATTACTGGACGTCGCCTGTTGCTCCCAGTGACGAGACCGGCGTGCTTATCAAGAGTGTTGCGGAGCGGGCTTCGCAACAGGATAGGAATTTGGTCGTAGATATCTCGACCCAGGCGATTCAGTCGACGCCTGACGACGCCGTTGTCGAGGCGTGGAACTGTCAAGTCGACAACGGCGTACTGGTTCCGCCGCACGGAGGTGCGTAATATGGCTTTCCCAATGTGCAAAGACGTTGCGCGCGTCGTGCGCCGCGTGCTCGCGGCTGTTGCCTGTGTTGTTGCGTTTGCTGTGCCTGCTCGTGCGTTTGCCGACGCGCCCTCGATTTACTATGACGGCAACGCGCGCCAGTTGATGGTCTCAGGAGCAACGGACACTTCTGATGATCCCGACCTGTTTCCATCCCTTAAAGATTTGATGCCCGGCGATACTCGCGAGCAGCAGATTGAGGTCCGTGCCACAGGCGTAAAGTCCCAGGTACGCGTGTTTGTTCGGGCCGTTGTCGATCACGAGACGGCACACTTGCTGTCGCCCATTACCTTAACGGCGTCGGCGGGCGATGCGTCTGTAGGTTGGCTCCAGACGGGAACGCCTGGCAGCGTGTTTGCCTATCCCACGCAGGTCGCAACGTTTACGAGTGATGGCAGCACGGTGCTCAATCTGCAGCTGAGTGTCCCGACGTCGGTGGGTAACGAGCTTGCCGACGCGAGCAAGACCGTCCGCTGGGAGATCACCGCCGAGGACGATGGCGAAACAATTCCTGCGCAGCCCGCTGGCTCCAAAAAGCCCAGCCTGTTTGGCCTGGCTGCGACGGGCGACAACTCGCTCGCTCTGCTTTTGACGCTGCTAACGCTAGCGATTATCGCTTTCATGGCTGCGCTGATCTTGTCCCGAAGGAATAAACGCTAGGTCCATCTTCAAAATGTTTCGCCCGCCCGGCGGCGGAATATTAGGTTTCCTGCTCTACAGTCCTGCTCGCACGGAGAGCACATTGGATCCATCTTCTAAACGCAACGCCCCCCGGGCGGCGGGCACGAAGTTCCCTGCTCTACAGTCCTGCGCAAGACGAAGGCCACATTAAGTGGCCTTCTTTGCGTGCGGAACTC
>CALBBA010000278.1 GCA_937926755.1 uncultured Collinsella sp. | reverse complement strand
CGAGAGCACATTTGCGTCCCGAACGGGAAACAAAGCGGCTATTTCAAACCTACCGAGTGGTTCGCTCAGCACTTCATCGATCAATGCTTTCAGCAGATTCCAAGCACGATTGTCCTGGACGGTCCAAAACGAGCTGATTCTTCGCAGGAGATCGTGCCTTTGTCGGTAGTCGAGGCTGGCAGCGTATTCCAAAAAACGGTCAATCATTGAACTGTCAAGGCGTAAAAGGCAGCGTAGGAAAGCGAGGTTATAGTCGAAAGAAGGGCGTCCTTCAAGTGCGAGAAAATACAGGTTGATAGCCGGTAAGGGATTGGATCCGAAGTACGAATCTAGAGCGGAGACGCGCTTTTCGTCTCCGCAGTTGCCGAAAAACCGCCAAACCCCATCATTGTGAGTGCGTTCGGAAAACCTAGAAGCATATTTGAGGATATAGCCAGGATGCTTTGGCTCGACTATCTCCAAATCTTCCAAGCAGAGATGCGTTCTGCCGTCATCGAGTCTTGCGAGGATCTCGTCGAGCTCCTCCTTGTCGGGCCCGTTCTTTATTGCTAGCAAATCAAGATAGTCAAACAGGGCCGGATGGTCACTCACGTCGATCACCGCGCCCAGCTCGTTTCTAAGGACCTTCCTGCCGATGGTTTCAGCAAGATGGTCAAGTGCTTCGTACGGGACGGGGATCGTCGAGGGCGACGAAGCGATATTGCGTGCGATTATGCTTGAGGCAGTATCTGGGGTCCTTTTGGCGATTTCCAGAAGGACTTTTCCGATAGCCCTGCCCGACTCCCACTCTTTATCGGAAATCTCATAATCTTCGGCTAGCTTTCCCAGGGCTTCGGTCAGTCGTTCTAGCGGTAACTCTTCCGCGGATATCCTCGGTTCTTTCTCTACGAGAGACTCGGAGTTCTCCAGGCCAAGTGCGTCGAATGTGCTCTGGCGGAACCCATCGAGGCTCAGAGGGGGATTCTGCGCGCATGTTTCGTAAATCTGGTTGATGCTTAAGCTGCATGAGAGATCGATTGTCGAGTCTTCGCTTATATATTTGGGGAATAGATCTTCGATCATCGAGAGCACCGAATGCATGTTTTCTGCATGCTCCGCTTCAGGTTCTTTGCCATAGAACGAGAAGTGCTGCCGAAAGGTGGATCTAACTTGCCTGCTGAATTCGGTTTCGACTAGAACGGAGAGCGCCCGGAAGCAATGGGCGTGGAGCTCGGCCAGCTCTGATGTGAAATTAAAGATCAGGGTGTTGTATGTGTACGTTATGCCGTTTTGCCGAACGCGCTGGACCCTTGAAGAGAGGTATGAACTCGTCAAGACGATCAGACATGCTGCAACATTGCGGGAATGCGATTGTTGATATTTTTGAGCGAGGGCATCGAGTTTGCTGTTTTCCAAATCGAATCCCGTACGATCGAAATCGTAAGCGAAAGCGCCGTCTTGCCCGCATGCCCAGTTGTACTCGGCCGCCCGCTCTGTGCCTCTTTCTACACACTTCACGAACAACTCGGAGGCTGTTTGCGAATACTCGCTCGAGTTCATCAGGGATACGGAAATATGCAGGGGCATAGATCCGTCCGATGTCGAATTCATGCCGAGAATTTCTTCCGATACGTCAGCGCAAGCAGCACTTTCGATGCGGTTTGAGGCAAAGGCGAGCGCCTGTACGGGGAGGAGTTGATTGAATGTGATTATGAACTGATCGGCAATTCGCTCATCCCGATTCTTTATTTCATCCCAAGCTTTCTCGCATTCCCTTCGAAGATAGTCGTACACGCTCGCACTTCCGCATACTTCAGCCATTGACTTGGCGGCTTTGAGATACGGCGCGTTCGGCATTTCTGCGGTATGCAGAATGAAATCTGCAAAACTGCCGTTCCCTTCTTTTGCGAAGTGGCGGCATATCAAGAAGTCGCGAAGATTCTGCTCTTCCATCCTTATGGCTAGCACGCCATCGGCTGAGGTAAGGATCGTGACGATTTCCTGGTCGTTCAATCTGGATGCAAAATCCCGAATCTCGGCGTCGTCGTACCCCAAGCCCAAGAGATCCTCATAACAAGGGTCTCCTTCAATAAGATCGCAGCAGTCGTAGATTGCAAGGATCTCTGCGAGACGTTGCTCTCTGCTGGAGTACCCAGCTAAGGCGGAATTCATATAGATGTTCAGAAGATCGTATGGCTCTTGGATGGCTTCGAAATTGCCGTCTGCTATGGGGCTTGCTGCCATGATAGCCAAGCGCAGGTTTCCGTTTGCGATTGCCGATACTCTCTCCCTCAGTGCTATGTTTTTTATGTTGTATTCGGTCTCGAGTATCGCTTCTATATTTTCCGCGGTTAGAGGCTCCAGCTCTATTTCTCTGAAATTTAGATAACTGCCGATTTTTGCGGTCAACTCGCTTCGGTGCATCTTCCTGCAGGTGAGGACAATCTTTAGCTTTTTGTTTTCCAAACAGATTCCCAGCAAGTGCTCAAGTGACAGGTTGCCGTTTGCATCATCGACTAGAAGGATAATGTTTTCCGACTCCGACAAAATCAGCTCGATATCATCGTCGAGATGCGATGAATACCTAGAGTCCAAGATAAGAAGATCCCAGTGATGCCGTTTGCTGAATGAGAGGCATGCGTCGAGGGCGATCTTGGTTTTCCCCGATCCAGACTGCCCCTGAATCACCACTGCCTTGTTTTGCTCTATCGATTCGACGATGACTGAAAACTCGGAATCCCTGTGCATGAGGAGCTTCGACAGGTCGGTTGAGAAACGGTCGTTCAGGCTTCGCTCGATGAAGCGGTCTGGGGCGATGAATGATCCCTTTCCGAGTGGAACGCCCAATACCGTATGCGCTAGCGCAGGGTATTTTCCATCAAGGTCGCTCGCAATTGTCTCTGGCCCGATTATTTCTATCCGTGGATCGATGGCACGGACCTCCTCGAGTACCAGAGGTGAAAGGCGAAAGTATGTGTGGCACAGGATGATTCGATCTATGAGTTGCGGATTGATTCCGGTTTTGCTCCTGTCGAGGCAGTCTTTAGCATCATTTAGCAGCTTATTGCGGATGTCGGAATTAGAGGTTGTGTATGCCGCGAAGAGGTAGTGTCCATTCTCTCCTACGGAGTACATGTCTGGCACTCCGGTCGTGGTTTTATCCGTGCCGCATTGGGATCCTAATTCAATGATGTTGTTAAGCGAATATCTCCTATATAGATACTGATTTGCTAGTGTTTGAAAACGCCCGCCTTCGATCTGCCTTAGCTCTTCTTGGATCTGATTTA
>CALBBA010000277.1 GCA_937926755.1 uncultured Collinsella sp. | reverse complement strand
AGACTTCCTTTGCCATGCGGAAAGCCGCCCACGCCTTGGGCCAACCCGCATAAAACGCCGCGTGCGTAAGGATTTCCGCTATCTCCGCCCTGGTCACGCCGTTGTTCTTCGCGGACGTCAGGTGATATTTGAACGAAGAGTCCGTCAGTCCCTGCGCCATTAGGGCCACCACCGTCACCACGCTGCGGTCGCGCAAGGAGAGCTCGCCCTCCCGGCTCCATACCTCGCCGAACAGCACGTCGTCATTGAGCCGTGCGAATTTGGGAGCGAACTCCCCCAGGGCATCTCTGCCCGCCGTCTGCTTAATCGTCATGTTTGATTCCTCCTGCCGATGGTTTTGAGTACAAACTGCTTTCGCGCAGCTAAGCCGCGCCTAGATTTCCATGCCCATTCGTTGCGCCTGCTCCAGAGCGGGATGCCCGGCGATTACGGACACCTCTTGCACCTCCGATTTGCATTGACGAGAATGAAGGTAGTACCTAAACCTGACTTTAGGTCAAGGAATGAAATCGAGATCTATTCGGAGGAGCCATGTACACAATCGGCCAGGTGTCGGAGATGTTCGGTTTGCCCGCTTCAACGCTGCGATATTACGACAAGCAGGGACTGTTTCCAGGATTGGAGCGAGCGTCCGGCATTCGCCAATTCGGCGACAGGGAACTCGAGGCGCTTCGGGTCATCGAATGCCTAAAGAAGGCGGGGATGGAGATCAAGGACATCCGGCTGTTCATGGAATGGTGTGCGGAAGGCCCATCTACATACCCCCAGCGCAAGGCCATGTTCGAGGACCGGAAGGCCCACATGGAGTCGGAGATCGCGAAGATGAACCGTGCGCTGGACATGCTGAAGTTCAAATGCTGGTACTACGAACAGGCGATGCAAGATGGCGGCGAGGACAGGCTTAAGGCACTGATTCCCGATGGCTTGCCAGAAGAAATCAAAGAGGCCTACGAAAACGCGCACGCTCGATAGTGGCGCCCGATGCTCAAGGGGCTTCGGCGAGGAGTCCTGTTCGGGGTAGGAGTGCAAACGAGAGAGGGCCGGGGCCTATGGCTCCGGCCCTCCTTCTGGGCGTTTCCCTCGCTCGCACTACCCGGCCGACGGCGCGGTGAACGACAGCTTGTCGTATGCGAAACTGTAGTTCTTCTTGATCGCATAGAAGGCGACCGACGCCATCAGCGCGGCGACCGCAATGGCGGCCTGCTCCTTCGTTGGGTTGACCTCGAGCGCGTACCCGATGGCTTCCCTGACGGTCTTCAGCGCACCCTCGGGCGAGTCGACGAGCTCGGTGGCGGCCTTTGCGATGTTCTTGCTGTCCATGGTCGTTCCTTTCGTGGGGTTAGTCTAGGCGAGCAGCTTGAGCGTGAGGGCGATGTGGCATGCCATTCCAGCGAGGAGCGCCACGGTCATGCACGTCACGGCGGCGGCCATCAACCTGAAGAACCACGTGTCCATGTCGCGGCCACTTCCCGCCTTTTCGAAGTGCTTATCTTCCAAACGGCTCTTGTCGGTCATCAGTTCCTCCTCTACGGGTTTTACTGAGGACAGTTTCTCGAATAAGAGCCCTGCCGTTCGAATGCAGACGCTCTAATGACCTACAATATTTAAGGCTCTGTTAGACCAGGATTGACATTCCGCCCCGTCATCTTCTTGCGATT